>JAZQOZ010000065.1:0-8106 GCA_045628085.1 Oscillospiraceae bacterium
TACGATTTTTGCTACACCGTCCGTATACTGACGAATGCCGCTGTCCAGTCCCGAATACTGCGAAGCAAGCTCTGAGATACCGTCAGAGAGTGACGAAAGCTGAACAAGCATTCCGGCAAGTGTATCTGTCATTGTCTGCAAGCCGCTGTGAAATTTCGAGTAGCTTTCTTTCAGCGCGGACAGTCCGTTATCAATCTGTGCTGCGCCGTCATGCAGTCCGTTCAGATATGCCTGTGTTCCCTGGATCATTCCGCTGCTGCCGGTCAGCAGAGTGATCAGATTTTTGGTCTGTTCGATTTGCGCTTGTATCTCTGCTGTTTTTGCTGCATCGCCCGATGCCGTCTGCAAGCCGGTTTCCAGCTGTGCAAGCTGACCGTTCAGCACCTGAATCGCGGCAGTATTTCCATTTTGCAGGGCAGTGATATCCAGACCGTTCTGCGCCATTGTATTCTGATATGCTGTGTAGGAAACGCCTTGCTGCAAAGACTGTGCGCCGCTGCAAAGTTCCGATATTCCGTCTGCGATCTGACCGGATGCATTCAGCAGGGTACGCAGGCTTTCCGTATCCGCAGAAACCGTATTGAGTGCGGACTGAATCGTATCAAGTGCATCCTTGACCTGTGCAGAGCCGCCGTTGAGGGAATCATTCTGACGATACAGTGCATCCAATCCTTCCTGCACGGTTTTTACGCCGCTTTCCAGTTTAGAAATGCCGCCTGCGAGCGAATCCGCACCTTTTGCAAGCTCCTGTGAACCGTCTTTGAGTGATTTTGTGCCGTCTTTCAGTGTTCCTGTTCCGTCGGAAAGTGTTTTTGCACCGTCATCTACTTTGCCGATCCCGTCGGTCAATTCTGAAATCTTATCCGAAAATGCAGAGGTATCGACAGTCATATTGAGATTGAGCTTGATTCCGTTGATCGCGGCACTCGGCATTTCAAAATCCGTCACATCCGCAAATATGGATGTTTCAATGCCTTTATTCGGAAGGATCGTATAGGTAAGCTGTTTATTCGCGCCGACATTTACAAGTGTAGCATCGGGTGCGGTGATCTCTTTGCAGCGTGCAGTATCCAATGTGAAATCCGCCTGTAAAGCACAGCCCTCATAGAAATCAGAATCGCATTTCTCATTTTTTGCAACGGTAAAACGAATCTCCAGTTTTCCGCTTTTTCCGGCAATTTCCGAAGCGGACAGTTCTTTTCCGTCCAGATAATACCGAATCGAAATATCCCACGGGATCTCCGCATCGGGAAGCGTTCCCTGCACATACACCTTATCGGAATCTGTTGTAAAGGAATATCCGCTGACTGTTTTTTGGAGTTTATCCTTTGTATTGAGAATTTTGATATCCTGATAATCGCCGTAATCCGTATGGCTGCCCTGCCCGAATATATTGACCGCATAGACATTCTTCACGTTGCCTGCGGCATCCGCCATAATATAAATGACTTCTTCTTTCTGCGCATCGGAATCCGTTTCAGCAAAGCACTGAAACGAAACTGCGGATGCTGTCAGCACAAATGCAAGCAGGAGTGCTGCCGTTTTCATTGTATATTTCATCATTCATCTCTCCCTGTAAAAATCAGAATGCAGCGTGGTTTTTGCGATCAGCCCGTCAAACAGATACAACAGTCCGGGCAGTACGAACAGTACAATAATAAGGGAACAAAGTGTTCCGCGGCCGATGAACAGTCCGAGCTGTGCAAGCAGACCGTGCGTCGAAATATAGCCCATGAGGAATCCGACAACGATCATAACGCTGCTGGATGCGATCAGCGATACCACGCAGGACGACAGCAATTGCAGGATCGCTGTTTTCTTTTTCTCTGTTTTCCGCAGCTCCAGATAACGGTCGGTAAACAGGATCGCATAGTCAACCGTTGCACCGAGCTGAATGGAGCTGACGATCAGATAGGATATATAGAAAATGGTCGTGTCCATAAAATACGGGAAGGACATATTCACCCAGATCGCCGTTTCGATGCTCAAAACGAGGATGAACGGCAGCGACAGCGATTTCATAGAAAGAAGCAGTACCACAAAGACTGCACCGATCGCAATGAGATTCACTTTCAGCATATCGCCTGTGACTGTTTCCATCAGATCATAGGTCGTAACGCCCTGTCCTGCAAGCTGATACTCCTGATAGAATGCAGCGGCGGTATTTCGTATCTGTTCAACCAGTGCAAAGGTGCTTTCTCCTTCATATTCCGTATCCAGATTCAGCACAAGACGCGAATAATGCTCCGATACCAGTTTGGACAGTGTTTCTTCATCCAGATACTGCTCCGGAATCTCTGCGCCGACTGTATCAACATAGGAAAGCACTGAGGATACCTGCGGCAATGTCTGAATCCGCTCTGATAAAGCTTTCATTGTCGCATTGTCGCCCTTCGGTACCATCAGGACATAGGTATCACTTTTGCCGTATATTGCTTCGACGGCTTCGGTATCTCTGCCGTAGTCTGTACCTTTTCCGAAAATGTAGGATGCGCCGTAGTAATAGCTGTTGGAATTGGATGCAAGATAAGAGGGGATCATGATAACTGCAAATACAGCCGCAAGCGGCAGCATGATTTTCGTGACCAATCGTGCAAAGCCGTCAAATTTCGGAACAAACGGACGATGTGCGGTTTTGTCCATGAGTTTGTATGTCAGCAGCAGCAGATTCGGCATCAGCACAAAGACGGAGATCAGGCTGATCGCCACACCCTTTGCCAGTACCAGTCCCATATCCGGCCCGATCTTGAAGCGCATCAGGCAAAGTGCCAGAAAGCCGATGACTGTTGTCAGACCGCTTGACAGGATCGAGGCAGTTGATTTGCAGAGTGCCTGAATCATAGCTTCCCTGATATCGGCAGTATCCTTTCGGCAAGCCTCAAAGCGATGGATCAGAAAGACGGAATAATCCAGTGAAACTGCGATTTGCAGTGTCGGTGCGGCGGCATTCGATACAAAGGAGATCGTCCCGAACATGAGATTGCTGCCCATATTGATGAGAATGGCAGCACCCAGACCAAGCAGGATCACGACAGGCTCAAACCATGAACCGGTCGTCATGATCAGAATGAAAATGACAAAAATGACCGTACAGACAGCAATGACCGAAACCTCTGCAATCGTATTTTCAGTTGCCGCAGCAGTCGATGCGGCAGTTCCCGTGATCGCATTTTCCTCACCGATGATCGCACGGATCTCCGAAACAGCATCCGTGATGTTGGCTTCTTCCACAGTCACGCTGTATAAAGCTGCACCGTCTTTGAAATAATCATCAACGAGTGATTGGTCAAGTGTTTCAATCGGCTGACGGATATCGCAGCTGTCATCCAGCCATGTTACACCGGATACGCCTTCCACAGCGGCGATCTTTTCCTTGTATTCGAGTGCCTGCGGAAGTGTCAGATCTTTCACCATAACACGGGCATTCGGTATGCCGCCTGTATATTCCGCATTCATGACGTCGATCGCGATCGTTGAAGGACTGTCTGACGGCAGATAATCGGTCATATCATAATTGACACCGACACCTAGCTGCATCAGTCCGCAAATGATCGTAAACACGACAAAAATCACCACGACGAGTTTTGGCTTTGCCGTGATAAAACGATAGAATTTCTCCATATTTTCACCTCAACAGAAATCTTATCATATTCCCGAACAGATTGCAACGGATAAAAGCACATAACTGAGTGAAATCCGGACAAATATGTAAAATTGACGGTCAAATGTCCGTTTTTCGGCTTGCAATCCGTTCCGTTTCGCGGTATAATAAGACTGAGGTGAATGCCATGAACTATACAGTGACCAGCAATAACACGAAAAAAACATTAGCAGATGCCCTGAAGCATCTGCTGGAACGGAAACCGCTGGCAAAGATCACGGTCAGCGATATTATTCGTGAATGTGGTTTGAACCGAAAAACCTTCTATTATCATTTTCAGGATATTCATGATCTGCTGAAATGGATGCTGAATCAGGAGGCGATCGAACGCATCAAAAGTTTTTCTGCGGCAATGGAATTTGAGGAGGGGATGCTCTTTCTGCTCAAATACATCGAGGAAAACAAGCATATCCTGAACTGCGTCTGTGATTCACTGGGCAGTCTGGAGATCAAGCGCGGTCTGAATCAGGATTTTGAGTATATCGCAGAGAAGATGCTGGCTGTCGTTGAGCGATCGAAAAAAGTCCGTTTACAGTCTGATTACCGCACGTTTTTGAAATCCTTTTTCATTGATGCGATGTCAGGAAAGCTGCTGGAGATCATTCAGAGCAACGAGTCCTGTGACCGCACACAGATGATCGAATATGTGTCATTTACGCTCCGCGTATCGCTGGAAGCACTTGCGGAAGCCGCTGTTTCTTCCGGAAAAGCGCTTCCTGCCGCTTTGAGCTAACCGCTTTCCCCATCTTTTTCACCCGGGATAAATCATCATCGGAAGCCTTGAAATTATATACCGGCTTCATAGTTTCAATAATATCAACAGAATCACGGATCACATCTATGATGTCGTCCAAAGATTTATATGCCATAGGTGCTTCATCAATCGTTTTCTCATTTACAGAAGTCGTATAGATCCCTGCCATAGCCTCTTTATACGCTAATTCTAAGTTGATAATATTGACAACGTATGATTACTGGGGTATAATATAGTAAGAAACAGAGCGATCTGCTGTGCAGATCACATGAGCAGGCGGTCAGGAATGACGAATGATGACGATAAATCCGGAGAGATACAGATGAAAAACAAAAGAATGTACGTAGGCATCCTGACAGCAGCACTAGAATTATTCACATGAAACATATTACAAAGCATAACACGAAAACGATAAACGCCTTGTTCTGCATTTTGAAAACCATTTTCGTGAAGGCGGTGACAGTGTGAAGAATAAACAGGCTGTACTTCCAATCGCAGGAATTCTGACTCTGCTGGCAATCGGTGCGGCAGGATTGTATCTGGAAAGACCACGGACGGAAATGGAGATCATTGTGCAGTCACAGCCGGATATCGCCCAACAGACTGTCACGGAAAAGAATGTCACCGGAACAACCGCCGTCCGGAAAACGAAAACTTCCGAGCAAACCGTATTCGTGACGGAAACGGAAACGGGTACAGCATCAACGGAAACCAGTCTGCCGGAACGAAATCTGAATCAGGCTGATGCAGTCGATCTGAAACGTGTTTCGGGCATTGGTGATGCACTTGCCGAAGCAATCATTGCCGAACGGATGCGCCTCGGCGGCTTCACTTCGCGTATGCAGCTTTGTGAGATCAGCGGTATCGGCGAAGAATTGATGCTTCGGATCATGGAAGAATTTGAGATCCCGAATGAAACAGAACCGCCTGAACAGATATATGCCGAACCGGAGCAGCCGGACGTAACAGAATCGCCGCCGGAAGAAACTGTATACTATGCAGGTGTATATGATGCAAATACAGTGAACAAAGAGGAATTGCTCACAATTCCCGAAATGACGGAAGAAAAGGCGGATTCGCTGCTCAAACTGCGCGATCATCTCAAAGGATTTCACGGTATATATGAATTGTCACTGGCAGAAGGTATCTCCGGCGATTATTTTGAGAATGTTCTGAAGCAATATTTGTATATTGAAGGAGATCCGTATTCGATTGCCGGTCAGGAAAAGAATTGAGCCGCAGAAGCAAACATCTGCGGAAAATCAAACCATGTTATCCTGCCATTTATTCTTGATGAAGTGAAGACTTGTGTATCCAAAAACATCCATATCGGCCTGAAATATCGGATTGATATGGATGCTTTTTCTTCTCAGCCCTGCGGCGACAAAACCGCAGGGCTGACAGCTAACAATAAAATAAAGTACAGATAAGAAAAATCGTCCCGATAGGTGATCAAAAAAAGGAAGGGCAGATAAGTTTCAGCCAGCAGCAACTTTTTATGCGGTAAATGTCAAATATAAGACGTTCACTTTTTTTCAGATTACTGGGAGGATTTTTAGTTTTCTACCGTCTAATAAGTGAAAGGACAGAAAAGACCTTTCGGAAAGGAGCAACACAATGGATAACGGTGCAAGTAGCTACCGCCGTTTCCTTGATGGTGATGACAATGGTCTTGCTGAGATCATCAGTTTCTATAACGATGGTCTGACTTTATGCCTGCCATAAATTTGTTGATCTTAGAAAGCCGCTCGTCATCGTTTTCGAGGGATTCGCCGTTTTTCAATCCAAGATGATTCTGAAAGATCTTGAGTGCTGTGAGCTTCGCTGCGCTCTTTTCCATATCGAGACGGCTTCCGAGACGGAAGGACTGCTCCTTCATTTCAATGAAGGTATCCGCTATGGCGCTTTCGAGCGGATTCTTTGCCTTCGCGCGGATCTCTTCGTTGATCTCGTTCATGGCGTTTCTGTATTGTATTTCCTCAGACTCTTTCCCGTAAACGAAACCGGATTTGAGTTCCTCTTTTCCGAGCAGACGGTCGAAATAGTTGTCGATCGTGACACCCTGCCGGATGGAAAGCGTCCAGACATCCGCATAGCTCAGTTCTTCTGCGACAAGAACATCGTTATACTCCTTCGGACATCTGCCGCCCGCGTACTTCTTTCCGTCGCTGAGGAACTTGAGCAGAGCCGCATTCTTTTCTTCGCGTGTTTCAAGTGTCTTGATAAAAGGCAGATCGTCTAATTCATCGGCGGTCATTTCTGTCGCTTTCAGCACCAGGCTGAAGTCGTTGTTCGGCAGAGCGAACCGTTCCCGGATCTCGGCATACTTCTTTTCTTCTGTCTCAGCATGATACGCGGAAACGATTTCCTTGCTGCGTTCGTCAGTCGGCTGCCACGGGATGCTCTTTTCGGCGGCGCGCCGCACATACTCCTCCAGCGGCATATTGAGCTTTGCGGCGGTGTCTTTGAACTGCGTAAACGTCAGTCCGCTTTCTTTCATCTGACGATAGGTGTTCTCCTCCGCGCTGTAAAACTCTGCGCTGTTTTCAAAGTCGAAGGAACGGTTGTGATCGCCTATCATCTTATCGAACAGCAGGCTTTCTGTCACATTCGGTGTCAGCAGTTTTTCGATCTGAGTGATAAGTTCCACCCGCTTCCGCTCGGCTGGATCATTCTTCACGTCGTCTCTTGACGGCTTGTACCTTTTGACAGCCTCCGACAGGTCAGAGAAGACTGTTTTCAGGCACGCCGTCTGCTGTACCGAAACGGAACCGTCCACCTTTGAAAGCTCTGCGGAAGCCGTACCCAAGTGCTCCAGCATATCGGAAACAAGGGGATTTTCGATCCTTGTTTTCCCGTCACTCGCGGCGAGAAAACCGGAATAGAACTCCGCAAGGCGTTCCTTTGTTTCCATGAGTGAAGGAACGGTATCTGCAATATCGTCAGCCGTATAGACATATTCCTCAGGTTCTTTGAAGTCGAGGGGTCTTTTTGAGGACGCAGAATCTAATAAAAAGCATATTTTTTGACAGAATCATTGAAGATGGAAAGCATCGGTACAAGTGAAAAAACAACCATCAGAGGAACAGAAATGGATGTCGCTCCCATTTGATTTTTTGAAAAAATACCGACAGTTGCCCCTACCAAACCCGATACAAAAATGCCGATCAACATTAACAGCATAAAGCGCAAAAATTCCCCCTGCGAGAAATCACCCTGTAACCCAATTACGATAGATCCGATTATACAGAGGAACACGACATATGTACTGATACCGATCAGATACTCCGACGCTTTGACATTCGACATCAGCAGAACACGCAGCGTATTGCTTTCTTTTTCCTCCGCAATGATGGAGGAGATACATACGAGCGGTGTCATACCAATATACATAATGCCGAACTGAATTACAAAGAAATTATCCGGCATATCGTCCAGTTTCACACTATTGGTAAGAATAATCGTTAAAATAGGGAACATGACAAATTGCAGCAAAACAGATTTATTCTTTAATGTGTCTTTCACTTGTTTCTTTAAAATTGCGATAATCTGTAACTATTCAGTCACCCTTCAAAAATCAGCCTGTTCTCCCCAATGTTGAAAGTGAAAAGTGGAGAATGAAAAATCGGCTGATTGCCTAATTTACAAATAAAGCACTGATGTGGTATACTGAAACCGAAGGACGGTGAAT
>JAZQOZ010000066.1:0-2414 GCA_045628085.1 Oscillospiraceae bacterium
TTTTTTTGTCATATCAAAAGTGGGATTCTCAAGGGCTGATAGCCCTTGAGCAGGGGAATGGGGACGGAGTCCCCATTATTGATCCATCGGAGATACTTCTTTATGCGCCGTATTTGTCGTACAGCAGCTTTAATGTTACGGCGAGGGCGATCGTCGGAACGATCAGAACGAGCGCTCCGATGATCTTTTTTTTGCGGTTCTTCTCCAGAAACCCGATAAAAAGTGTGTAACAGCCAAACAGCAGATAAATTGCCACACCGAGTTTTATCAGGCTTTGCCAAACGACTGTCATGCTTCGTCTGCGGATCCGGCAAACTGGGATTCATGCCGTGTGAAGAAGTCTGTGCGCGGCGGCAGGAATTTCAGTTTATGATCTGCACCGGTGAAGAAGCTGACCGGTTCAAAGATCGTATCCCATGACCAGATGCGTTCATCGACCTGCAAATATTCGCGGAGCTTTTCCGTTCCGAACGGTGCCATCGGATGCAGCAGGACACCTGCAATGCGGATCATATAGAACAGATTGGAAAGCACCTGCAAGGTTTCCTCATGGCTCTGCTCATCGGGTTTGAGTGCCTTTGACATATACTTGCTTGCACTGCGGATATAACCGTCCAGTACATACGTACACTGATGAAATTCAAATTTTGCCATGTGCCGTTCATAGTCCAGAACGGCTTTTTTCGCATCTGCAAGAATATTCTCATCCGGCTGAAGATCTGGCAGAATGCCGTCCGTGACCTTTTGCGCGGTATAGAATGCCGTCCGGATAATGCGGTTATAGACATTGGAAAGCAGAAGACCGTCTTTGATGACAGGATCCTGTTCATTTGGATCGGCATCCGGATTATAGGGCTTCGGCATAAAGCTGACCGAACGCTGACCGAGTCCCAGACCGAGCCAGTGCATACGGAGCTGTTCCGGCGTATAGTGATTCAGGAGATCATCTGCCATCGGCGGTTTGACTGCGCCGGAGCTGGATGCTTTCTTATCCAGAAACAGAATATGATGATTTGCAACGATGACAGGCATCTGCAATTCACCTTCCGGCGGATCGGATACTTTTTCCGCAGCCTGCTGCTGTGCCATCCACATTGCCGGTTCTGCGATGCCGTAGAAATAAATATTATCCTGTCCGATGAACTGATAAACGGTCGATTCCTTGGAACACCAGTAATCCTTCCATTCAGCTTTATCATGTCCTTCGGATTCCAGATATGCCTGTGTAAAGGAGATCGGTGCCCAGAGCGATTCCGGCCATACCCATACAGTCAGTCCGTCTGCACCTTCCAGAACCGGTGCTTTTACGCCCCATTCGATATTGCCCGTCAGACGGAACGGCACAAGCGTTTTGCCGGTACGGTAGCGGATGCCGTTCAGTGTCAGGATGCGGCAGGCTTCGTCGCAGTCCGGCAGCTTTTCAAATTCGATCGTAAAGGAAGGCTTTTTCGGTTCTTCCAGATAATTATGAGCAGGCATCTGATCTTTCAGTGCCAGATATTTTTCCTCAAATTCACGCTTGATATAGATGACCGGCGGCTTCAGAAATTCCGAGATCGTTTTCCATACAACAGGACGAATCTTCTTATCCTTCTGCATACTGCCTGCCCATTCCTTCATCAGCGTTTCGTAATCACGCAGTTTGAAGTACCAGTTTGTAACGGGCTTCATGGTCGGTGTTTCACCGGTCAGCGCAGAAACCGGATTCAGCAGATTTTCGGGCATATACTGATGTCCGAGATCACATTCATCTGCATATCCCTTTTCCGAGGTACAGCCCTCGACCGGACATTTTCCGATGACCTGTCTGCCGTTCAGAAAAACACTTGCTTTTTCATCAAAGAACTGCATGGTCGAGATCTGATTGAGCTGTCCCTTATCATAGAGCGACTGCAAAAATTCCAGTGTATATTCGGCGTGGATCTCTTTTGTTCTGCCAAGACCGGATGCACCAAAGAGATTCGGAGAAATGCCGTAAGCATCGAGCGTATCCTTCTGCTTATTGTGATTGCGCCGGACAAAATCCTCAAGAGAGCCTTCAAATTCACCGGCTTCGACCTTTTTGCGCCAGCCCTCAGCGATCGGAGAGCCGTAGCAGTCCGTGCCGCTGACGAAGATCACATTTTCTTTGCCGATGCGGTCGCGCAGAAAACGCGCATAGGTGTCTGCGAAAACGAGCATTCCGCCGACATGACCGAAATGCAGCTCTTTATTGCCGTACGGCATACCGCCTGTAACGACTGCGCGTTTCGGAAATTCCGGACGCGGGATCTCAAACGGTTTTTTACTATTTGTATCGTGATTCCTTGACATAATCAGTTTCCTTTCAGTCCTCGGTATAAGAATTCAATATATTATAGCACATTTTCACTAAAAAATCAAGGTTTTGCGGCTATTATACGTATAGTTTATTT
>JAZQOZ010000067.1:0-2473 GCA_045628085.1 Oscillospiraceae bacterium
TGGCAGGGGCAGAAGGAATCGAACCCTCGGCACACGGATTTGGAGTCCGTTGCTCTACCAGCTGAGCTATACCCCTACGACTTGATTATTATAACATAAAACCGGACATTTGTCAAGAGCTAATCGAAAGTTTTTTTGAGCAGTCAAAAACGGCACAGATATGTGCTTGACAACCCGCGCAGAATCATGCTATAATAGCAGAAATCCAACATATAAAGGAGCTTTTCCGATGTATAAAAAGATGATTTGGCACAGTATATGGATGACGGCTGCCGGAATACTTGCTGCCGGCTGCTTCACGGACAGCACTTCCGCTGCCGGACAAGCCGGAAACTGGCAGACGGACGGCACACACCGCCGATATATTTATGAAGATGAAACATTTGCGGCCGGTGAAGTTTGCATTGACGGTACCACGTATCTTTTTGCGCCAAACGGCAATTTACAGGTCGGCTGGCAGACCGTCGGCGAAACCCGCAGGTATTATTCACCCGAAACCGGAGAACCGGTCACAGGCTGGTTCAAATGGCGTGGCGGCGATTACTATATTGATCCGAAATACGGCAAGCTGACCGAAATTTTTACGGCTGACGGCATTTCATATCTCTCCGATGCTTACGGCGTTCTGCAAAAGGATACATGGTATGAAGCAGACGGTTCATGGTATCACGGCGATCCGGACGGCATTGCCGCCATTGGCGAAACGGTCATTCAGGATGTCCCCTACTTGTTTTCAGAGGGCGGTGCTCTGCTGACCGGATGGCAGACCGCATCCGACGGTATCACACGCCGGTATGAAACGCCCTCTGACGGAACACCTGCTGTCTGCACCGGATGGCTCAAAATAGACGGCGATACATACTATGCTGATCAAGCGAAAGGATTGCTCTGCGGCAGGCAGTCGATCGACGGTCTGACCTATCTCTTTGATGAAAACGGTATCATGCAGACCGGATTCTATCAGACGGATGATGCTGTTTTCTGTCTGGACGAAAACGGTATTCTGCTGACAGGCTGGATCACACTGGATGAACATACCTGCTATGCAGATGCAGACGGCGCACTTCAGTACGGTTTGCAGACGATCGACAATGAGCTGTATGATTTCGATGAAAACGGCTTTATGCTGACCGGATGGCAGACAGCGGCAGAACAGAAGTATTATTTTGATGCGCAGGGCAGAGCACTCCGCGGTTTTCAGCAGATCGGTGCGGATTCCTATTATTTTGATGCGGAAGGCGTGATGCAGACCGGAAGCGTTGATGCGGACGGGATACACTGTTTTCTGGATACTGACGGCAGACGCATTGATGGTTTCCATACGTCCGATGCCGGAAAAAGCTATACAGATCCGCTGACGGGCAAAACAGCGGTCGGCTGGACTGAGATCGGCAATGCGCAGTATTATTTTGATGCAAACGGCATCGCGGCAACCGGCATCATCACGCTGGAAGGCAAAAATTACCGTTTTACGGAAGAAGGCATCTATGATCCGGTCACGATCTGTCTGGATGCCGGACATTATGCGAAGTATAACCGCAGTCCGGTCAATTCGGCATATTATGAATCCGATTTCAACTGGAAACTGCATCTCTATCTGAAAGAAGAACTGGAAAAATACAATATCAAGGTCATCACAACGCGCAAGGATCAGGAAACCGATCTGGCACTTGCCGACCGCGGCAAAACATCCGAAGGCTGTGATCTGTTCCTGAGCCTGCATTCCAATGCATCGACCGATCCTGCGGATGACGGACCGCTTGCCTGCTGCACCGTCAAAGGAACGTGCGACCGGCTCGGACTTGATCTTGCAAATCTCGTCGCGGATGTCATAGGAACAACACAGCGCGGCAGTATCTGGAAGCGCTACAGTGCCGATCATCCGGGAGAGGATTATTACGGTGTTCTGCGCAGTGCAACTGCCGTCAAAACACCGGCGATCCTGCTGGAGCATAGCTATCATACGAATCTGCGTTCGACGAACTGGCTGCTGAACGACGCAAATATCCGGAAACTGGCGAAAGCAGAAGGCGAATTTCTTGCAAAACACTTCGGGATGTACCATTCACCCTGAATCATATTTCCGGATGGAATTCCGCCGCAGGGCTGATCCATCTGAAAACGGGCATCTTCCGGCTGCGGAGGATGCCTTTTTCAGTCTGTCGAAAAACTATGTACACGCCAAAATAAAAGTTTCGGTCAAGCCTTTTCAAGTCGGCAGTGCCGACAGCCGATTTACTAAAGACTATAATAAGCGAAACAGAAAATGGAGCTTACAGAGATCATTTGACGAGCAATGATAAAAGTTTTGATGGAACTTTTTCAAAAGTTCGCGGTTTCCAAAGGCAGAGCCTTTGGGCGCGCTTCGCAAAGCGCGAAACACTCCTGACTATAAGAGCTCCGCAGGGGTGAATCTGATAAAACGATCCGGTGGATCGTTTTTCAGAGAGGGGGGCCCTGCGATAGAGGGCAC
>JAZQOZ010000068.1:0-5666 GCA_045628085.1 Oscillospiraceae bacterium
AAGGGGAATGATATGCCTGTACGTCACAGCACGATCAAGCGCAGAAGGATACGGACGGTGATCGACAATCTAATCCTGATTGCTGGACATCTGACGGATCACGCGCGGAAGTTACGCTTGTCACTTGGTCGCTGTAACGGCTGGATTTGTACCTTCCTTAGAGTGGCAAAATCAGTTTGAGTTTTGCAGAATCAGGAACAAATTATTACAGTTGAAGCTACATAATAGTGATACAACATAAAGAGAACAATATTCCGAAAAGTAATCGTTGGTGTTGTTCCTGACATTGCTTTCATTCGGTTATCAGCTCTCTGACCGCTACTTTTTTAATATTTGCTGCAAAGAAATATGCAAATACAAACAAGCATAAGCAAATCAGCAATGATGGCATAAATAACGTCAGAAAATCAATATCACTGAAAATAATGCCATATCCAAACTGTCTGAGAATCAGAGTCAGAAGTGGTTTTGTCAAATAAAAAGCCAGCAATGAACCGATTGCAGAACCGATGATTCCCATGAAAAGAAAACGAAGTGCAAACTGCGTTCTAAGGTGTGAGGACGGAAATCCCTGAGATTTGAAGATACCAATATCTCGCCGTTCCAGAAGCAGCAGTTTTTGGCACAGCATACTGACCACGACAAAGACAAAGACTGCTGATATCGTATAGACCACGCTGCGAACAAGTTTCAGCAGACTGTTAATGATTTCCATGGAGTTACCGGTTGTTTCATATTTTTCGGCAGATATCAAATCATCGCATTCACGATTCAAAAACGCTGTCAGTGTATCTGCATCAGTCATGTCATCTGCACGCACAAATGCACTTTCTATCGGTATGCCGAGGCTTTGTCCCAATTCCATTCCGGCCAGACAGGTTTTTCCATAATATCCGGCATATTGATATAAGCCTGTAATCAGGACATCTTTATCACCGGTGTCATTATACAGAGAGACTGTATCTCCGATCCTGCATCCGATTTCATCAGCGGTAATTTCAGTGATGGCAATTTCATTCGCATATTCGGGCATTCGGCCGTCATAGATTACCACGTGTTTTTCCATTTCGTTCGTGACCAGAACATGAATGGCTTTGTCATTGATTTCAATACCGTATTCGGAATAATAGTCTACTTCGGCATCGGGATATTCATTATGTATCGTATTTTCCAGCACCTTTGTATCATCATAATCAAAATCCGGTTTCATCATAATGGCAGAAACAATATCTGCCGTAGAACCCAATACTTCTTCTGAGGACATCTCTTTTGTAAATACCGAAATGCTGCACATAAAGAAAACAAGGATGGCAGAAATGAAACAGGTTCCGATATATCGCCGTTTTTTCGATGTGATCTGCCGAAGCGCCACAAAAAAGGACAGCGGCTTTTTTCGGATTCTGACATTCAGTCTGCTGGAGAAATAGACATCCGCTTTGCCGCCGCTGATTGCCCGAACAGGAGATATTCTGCTGATTTTTGCAGTAGAAAAGATAATAAAAATGGTGCATACTATGATGATGCCAAGCGCAATCAGCAGACATTTGCCGAAAGCAATCTGACCATATGTGACAATATCGGTGAACTGAATGAACAGTTTTCCAAGATATGCCAGAAGAGGTACGGAAAGAATGATGCCCAGAATCATGCCGATCAACATGGCAATGACGTACTGCATGATATACACAAGGCGGATCTGTAAGCTTGTAAATCCTTGCGATTTCAGAATTCCGAGTTTTATCATATCCGTTTCAACTGAAGAACTGATGCTGTTATGAATCGTGATGATGATGACTGCTATCAGGAGAATGACAAAAACCAGGAGAAAGTAAGTCCCGACATCTGAATACATCTTGATCAGCTCTATCAGGTGACTTTGCGTCAAATATAATATGGAATGATCCAGGATACCGCATTCCTCGTTGAGTTTGGTGAGAAAATCATTATTTGAAAGATCACCGTTATGAAAAATATCGCATATTTCGATCAGACTGAGTGTACTGCCGTCGATGCTTTTATTGAGCAAGCGATTATAGTCTTCATCCGAAATGTAGAAATTCTCGCAGGCAAGTGGCAAAGATCCATATAAAGGGTCTTCTGTAAAACCTGCGATTTTCAGTTTTTCTTCGCCGCACGCAGTTTGAAATGTGATTTCGCTGCCTTTTTCAAGGTCATATTGTCTGGCAAGCACATAGCTGACGAACACTTCGCCTTGTCCTGGAATGTTCTTATCCACAAAACCGTCGAGATTGTCATTCATGACTCTGAGCGTATCATATGATTTGGCAAGGCGAACAGAATGATC
This sequence comes from Oscillospiraceae bacterium, assembly GCA_045628085.1. Lineage (GTDB taxonomy): Bacteria > Bacillota > Clostridia > Oscillospirales > Ruminococcaceae > Firm-04. The sequence goes on from JAZQOZ010000068.1 coordinate 2,306, forward strand.
AATTTTATTGTCGTCTGCCATGACATAGGAATTGATCAGGACACACTGTCTTTTTGTCCATTTATCGACGATATTGCTGTGATCCAATTTCTCAGCAAGTTCATCTGTCATTTCGCTTTCTTCCAGCGTGACGATAATGTCGCCAAGCCGTGCATTCTTGATGGATCTGCGCAGTTCTCTGTCGAGATTATCGTTGTTGCTGACTGTTCCGGAAAATGCGATCGTAACCAGAGCCATCAGAATTGCCGCGCATATAAAAGCGATGTTTGTATGCCGCAATTCTGCTTTCAGAAGTGTGAAGATACTTTTCATGGCGTACCTCCTCACCAGCCCATCGCAGAAAGCCATGCATTTACCTGCGTATCACGGCTTTTTTCATTTTCTTTGGAATAGGGAGGGAGATTCAGATCGCCAATCGGCTTGCCGTCCTCCAGATAGATAATTCTGGATGCCCGGAGTGCTGCTCTGGTATCGTGCGTGACCATCAGAATGCTTTGACCGTTTTGATTCAATTCGGTCATCAGATTGAGAACTTCAATGGTGTTCTTTTTGTTGAGTGCGCCTGTCGGTTCGTCGGCAAAGAGAATTTTTGGTTGATTGATGACTGCTCTTGCAATGGCACATCGCTGTTGTTCACCGCCTGAACATTGCGACGGTAAATGTGTTTTGATGTGGGAGATCCCCATTTGTTCCAGCAGTTTTTCTGCACGGCTGTCAGTTTCCGCGGCAGACACTTTTTTGTTCAGGTAACCAGATACGGTGATGTTCTCCCAGATAGAGAGATTGCTGACAAGATGCATTTGCTGAAAGATAAATCCGAACGCACCACAGCGAAGTTTTGTCAGTTCTTTTTCATTCATCTGCGTAATATTCCTGCCGTCATACATGACATCGCCCGATGTCGCCCGATCCATTCCGCTGAGGGCATAGAGAAGTGTTGATTTGCCTGAACCCGAAGCACCCATAATGACCGTAAAATCGCCGTCATAGATTTCAATGTCCACTTCGCTTAATACATGAACCTGACTTCCTTCATGTGCAAAGCTTTTACACATATTCCTGGCTGAGAGAATAACATTTTTCATTTGTACTACCTCCTCTTATGCCATTATTATATCAGAACATATATTAAGAAGTCCTTAAGAACCTGAAAGCTCTGGTGAACCAAAACGAGGGAGTGAAATGACAGCTTCCAGTCCATTGTCCAGATTGTTCAGCTGTAAATCGCCGCGTGACTGTGTTGCGATATATTTTGAAATATAGAGTCCAAGCCCTGCTCCCTGTTCGCGGCCGACATTATGTCCGCGATAAAATTTATCTGTTATGAAAGGCATATCTTCATCAGGTATCCCACTGCCGTAATCGCGTACATGAATGCAGACAAAATGAGCATCTTGGGTGAGTGTGATATCAATATCCGTTTTGGCATATTTTCTGGCATTGTTAATGAGATTTTCGAGAAGCTGAGCGGTTCGGTTCATATCGGCAGATACTTCGGCTGAAAACGCCGGCTCAGCGAAATGGATATCTTCTTTTCCCGACATCATATCAGAGATGAACGCTCTCACAAAGCCGCATATTTCAAATTTCTCAGGCGTGATTTTTAATCTGTCCAATTCCGAAAGGGAATGCAGCAGTATATCTTCCGTCAGTTTTGATACTTCATCGCATTTCCGGATGATAACGCCGATATATTTTGCGCGTTTTTCAGGTGTTGTGTCCATACCTGCTTCTAATCCTTCCGCATAGGCACGGATTGATGCAATGGGTGTTTTGATATCGTGAGAAAGTGAGGCAATCACCGTTTTGTGATTTTCGATTGCTTCTGTTTCACAGGCCCGCGCATTTTTGATTTCACGCCGCATATTGTCAAATGCCCATGTGAATTTTCCGAAATAATCAGTTCGTTCGTAATCAAGTGCGGTATCGAAATCACCGTTAGCGATTCGATCGGCAAAATCTGTCAGTTTATGAAATGGGCGGATGATTACAAGATAGCAGTATACTGAAACGCTGCCAAGAAACAGAATACAGATTCCGGACATAATAAGAGGATACTCATTCTTGTCGGAAATCGTCTGTGCAGAAGTGAAAGCGTTTTTTAATTCTTCCGCTTTCAGTTCGGCTTTTTGGTTTTCACCCATTTTGTATAGCTGTTGAATTTCGTTCAGCTGAACAGAATAATGAGCAGTATCCTGCTGCGGTGTTTTGTTATTGATACCATAATAAGAAACGATGCCGATGATGAGGATGACAACGGCAAATGCTGCAAAAACGGCAATCAGTTTTTTCACGGTTTCACCTCCAGCATATAGCCTACGCCCCAGATTGTCCGGATATACTGCGGTTTGGCAGGATCTTGTTCCAGTTTTTCTCTGAGCCATCGAATATGAACAGTCAGCGTAGATGGCTCTGCCTCAGAAAATGCGCCCCATACTTCTGAAAACAGCTTTTCTTTTGGGATAGAAATATTTGGATGCGAACAAAGATATGCAAGCAAATCAAATTCGCGCAGGGAAAGGGAAACTGGCATCCCATTCTTTGTAACGCTTCGGGCAGTCAAATTGACTGATACATCACCGAAATGCACGATCATTTCCTCCTGACCGAAACCGTATGCCCTGCGCAGGGCAGCATTTATTCTGGAAAGCAGCTCTTTCATCGAGTATGGTTTGGGAAGATAATCATCTCCGCCGATGTCGAATCCGGTAATACGGTCATTTTCGCTTGTTCTTGCACTTGCAAAAATAATCGGAATATCTGAGCTTTTTCGTAATTCACGGCATAGCACAAAGCCTGTTTCATCAGGCAGATTGATATCCAGCAGAATCAGATGAAACTTGTTATTTGTCAGGAATTCGACTGCTTCATTGACACTCTCCACACACATCACGTCAAATCCATGCTCCATCAGCATCTCTGAGATGATGAACGATAAATCGCTGTCATCATCTACGATCAGAATTCGTTTCCTTAACATAAGGCTTCCTTTCTGTTTCATTTATCATGATGAGAGGCGAACAGTTGGAGTTTTATTTCTGGCTTATTTCTGAATCGCCTCTGTTTACTTTTGATTTCATTATACACATAAGCAGTAAATTTGTCAAATGAGAGTAACCGTCAAACAAAAGCTGCCGGGGATCATCGGCTGAGGATACTCCGCACGGCTAATGTCATTAAGCTAAGGAAACGGAAAATAGTTACAGGAACCAGAAAAGATCCTGTAACTATTTTTATGAATATAATGTAAATTTTTGCAAAAAGGTATTGACAAAAAGCCAAAAATGTGCGGCGAAGCCAATCAGATATACACATCTGATTGGAGGTCCTATTGTGCAGAATTACTGTAATATCGTCAAAA
>JAZQOZ010000069.1:0-2885 GCA_045628085.1 Oscillospiraceae bacterium
GGTAATCGATGAACTTGACAAGGGCGAAGCGTACAAACTTGCAAGGCATTACAGCGAATACAGACTGCTGCACGAACAGCAGCGCAGGATGAACACCACGGACGGCAAGATCCTGAGTCTTCTTGAACGCAACAACGAGGAGGCAAAACAGGAGAACGCCAACAAGAACCCGATCATCAACAGCACGCTCCGTGACTATATGGCGGGAGAAGTCAGCAAAGACATCTGCCGCCGTTTCCTGTTTCCGGAGGATGTGATCGCTGCGCATGACGATGGCATCATCCATGTGCATGTCCTTGACTACATCGCAGAACCGATGCATAATTGCTGTCTTGTAAATCTTGAGGATATGCTGCAAAACGGTACGGTGGTATCCGGCACGATGATTGAGAAACCGCACAGTTTCTCTACAGCCTGCAACATCGCAACGCAGATCATTGCGCAGGTGGCATCGAACCAGTACGGCGGACAGACAATCAGTCTGGCGCATCTTGCGCCTTTCGTGGATGTCAGCAGGCAGAAAATCAGAGCTGAGGTATTGGAAGATGCCAGCTGTGAAACAGGATGTACGATGACAACGGATGAACTTCAGCGTAATGTCGAAAGACGTGTGCGCCGGGAAGTCAAACGCGGCGTGCAGACGATTCAATACCAGATCAACACACTGCTCACTACCAACGGGCAGACACCGTTTGTGACTGTATTCATGTATCTGGATGAGGCTCCAGTGGGACAGACACGAGATGATCTTGCGCTCATCATTGAGGAAACGCTTCTTCAGCGTATTGAGGGTGTCAAGAACGAAAAAGGTGTCTGGATCACTCCGGCATTCCCGAAGCTGATCTATGTTCTCGATGAGAATAACATGGATCCCGATTCCAAATACTACCACCTCACCGAGCTTGCCGCCAAGTGTACGGCAAAGCGCATGGTTCCCGACTATATTTCCGCAAAGGTGATGAAGCAGCTCAAAGGCGATGTATATGCCTGCATGGGCTGCCGCAGTTTTCTCACGCCTTCTGACGATCACAAGTATTACGGCAGATTCAATCAGGGTGTTGTCACGATCAACCTTGTGGATGTCGCTTGTAGTTCGGACGGTGATGAGGAGAAGTTCTGGCAGATACTTGATGAACGCTGTGAATTGTGCCGCAAGGCTCTCATGTGCCGCCATGAACGGCTGAAAGGTACACCGTCAGATGTTGCGCCGATCCTCTGGCAGAACGGCGCATTGGCAAGGCTGAAAGATGGTGAGGTCATAGATGGCTTGCTTTACAACAATTACAGCACGATTTCCCTCGGCTATGCTGGTATTGCGGAAATGACATACCGCATGACAGGCTGTTCGCATACAGAGCCGGAGGGGAAAGAATTTGCATTAAAGGTGATGCGATTCCTGAACGACAAGTGCAGCAAGTGGAGAGACGAAACGAATATCTCATTCTCGCTGTACGGAACGCCGATGGAATCCCTGACTTACAAATTTGCACAGTGCCTGCAAAGACGGCACGGCATCATTCCTCATGTGACGGATAAGAACTACATCACCAACAGCTATCATGTACACGTCACTGAGCCGATCGATGCGTTTTCAAAACTCTCTTTTGAAGCGGAGTTTCAGGAACTGTCACCGGGCGGTGCAATCTCCTATGTGGAAGTACCAAACTTGCAGAACAATATCCCTGCGGTGCTGGCGCTGATGCGGCATATCTACGAAACCATTTTCTACGCAGAACTGAATACGAAATCCGACTACTGTCAGGTCTGCGGTTATAACGGAGAGATACAAATCGTGGATGAAGACGGCAAGCTGATATGGGAGTGCCCGAACTGCGGCAACCGAGATCAGCGAACACTGAATGTCTGCCGCCGAACCTGCGGTTATCTCGGAACGCAGTTCTGGAATCAGGGACGAACAGCCGAAATAAAGGATCGGGTGATGCACCTGTGAACTACTGTGGCCTGAAGAAAAACGACATTGCCAATGGTGACGGTGTCCGTGTGTCACTGTTCGTGTCCGGTTGCCGGAATCGATGCAAAGGCTGTCACAATCCGGAAGCGTGGAATTTCGGGTACGGTCAGCCTTTCACCAAAGAAACCGAAGATGAGATCATCGAAGCCCTGCGTCCTTCGTGGATACAGGGCCTTTCTGTACTTGGCGGTGAACCGTGCGAAGAGGAAAACGAGGAAATACTGATTCCGTTTCTGAAACGATTACGGTCAGAACTTCCAATGAAAGATATCTGGCTGTATTCCGGATATACCTATGAGATGCTCCAAAACGATGAAATTCTCAAATACGTTGATGTACTTGTTGACGGGCCGTTCTTATCGGAGCAGAAGGATATCTCACTTGCATTCCGCGGCAGCCACAATCAACGGATACTTCGACTTTGAAATACGGGATGTGTATGAAAGCCAGACTGAAACCGCAAAGAAATTTCAATATGCTTGATAAAGATTTGTCGAGTCACTCGACAGCCCTCGATGCGGTTTTGTCGAGTTGCTCGACGACATTCGATATGATAACAATTACATTGAAGTAAACGGAGGTGTTCTATGAAAACAGCAGAACTGCGAATGATTCCTGTCTCGGAGCTGAAGCCTGCGGAATACAATCCGCGTAAGAAACTGAAACCCGGAGATAAGGAATTCGATAAAATTAAAAACAGCATCGAGGAATTCGGCTTTGCCGATCCGCTTGTTGTCAATGCCGACATGACCATTATCGGCGGGCATCAGAGATTATCTGTGGCGGAAGTACTGGGATATACTGAAGTGCCTTGTGCTGTAGTCGATATCGACAAAGTCAGAGAGAAAGCCCTGAACATTGCTCTCAATAAAATCACAGGCGCATGGGACGAAAATCTTCTGGCAGACCTTTT
>JAZQOZ010000070.1:0-1862 GCA_045628085.1 Oscillospiraceae bacterium
AGTGTGGTATCATGTATTGAATGGCAGTATGATCGTTCCTGCCGCCTGCGAGAACAGCTCTGTCAGATACCGTTCGGCATTCAGTCCATTTGCCTGCGCGGTGGCAATGATCGAATACAATGCCGCGCTGCACATCGCTCCTTTCGCTGTATTGCTGAACAGCCAGTTCTTACGACCAACCGCGATCGGCCGGATCGCGTTTTCAGCACGGTTGTTGTCAATCGGCACATTGCCATCTTCCAGGAATGTGTATAGAAACGGCTTCTCATGCAGAGCATAATTCACCGCCTTGGACAGATTGCCTTTTCCGCTGATCGGTACAGTTTCAAGCCACGCAAAAAGCTCGTCCAGCAAAGGCTTGATCTTTGCAAGACGCTTCTTGTATCGTTCCTCTGCGGTCAGATCCTTCAGCAGACCTTCTTCGTGGTAGATGCGGTCGAAATATCTGACGGCTTCCACTGCAATGGAAGAACTCTGTGCGGACGAATCCTTCGGCATTGCATTCACGAAGTATCTGCGCGTATGTGTCATGCAGCCGCAGTGCTTCACGCCGGTCACCACATGGTATCCGCTGAAACCGTCGCGTACCAGATAGCCGTGAAAACCTTGCAAAAATGCCTGCGCGTTTTCGCCCTTTCTGGTCGGCTTGTAATCAAAAATGATGAGGCTGCGGTCATTCATTTTGCCATTGCAGTACACCCACATTTTTGATTCAGCGGTCGTTTTTCTGCCTTCCTCATGCAGCACCTGAATCCGCGTTTCATCTGCATGAATCACATTACCGGCGAGCATCATTTCATGCATCTTCTGCACAATCGGAAGGCACCATTGTTCCGCAGCAGCCATGACCCAGTTTGACATCGTCGCTTTCAGCAGCGGGATATGTTTCGATGCCAGATCTTTTTCCTGCCTGTGCAGCGGCACTGCTTTTGCATATTTTTCATACACAATATGTGCCAGCAGTTCAGGCGAGCAGAAGCTGCCAGGAATCATCGGCTTCGGATATGCAGCACGACGGATATTGCAGTACTCAATGTCATCCGCATAATTGTCATCGTTCTCAGGCGTCTCACCGCAGTTCGGGCATTTGTAGGTGTAAACGATATGCCGCCGGATATGGTGTTTCGCAGGTGTATAGACCAACTCGTCATAAGCTTTTTCTTTGCCGATCTCCTGCATTTCCGCACCGCAGATCTCACAGACAGGATGTTCTTCCTTATGCTCAATCTCCTCAACAGGAAGTTCGCTCATCCAGTCGTCATGTGTACGCTTCTTCTTGCGCTTGTGCTCCGGAACGGTTACTGTTTCTTCTGCTTTCTTTACAGTCGGAGCCTGCAGCCCCGGAAACAACGGCAGTTGTGTTCCGCCGTCCATAATAACAGAGCTTTGTTCTGTTTTACGTCCGAAGATCTGTTTTTTCAGCCATGTGAGCTGTTCCTGCATCTGTGCAAGTTCTTCTTTCAGGACAGCATTTTCACTTTGGAGTGCAGCATGATCCGCAACTAGTTTTTCAATATCCTTCTCAGACATTCTGCACACCTCCACACGTTTTTGATACTTCTATTATACCATAAAACGAGCGAAAAAGCAAGGAAAATCGTCGGATTATCCTTATTTTTCTTTAGTATAATGCGCCCGGTTTTCCTTCGCGGATCGCCTTCGGCTGTTCGATCATCAGACCTTCTAAAAGCCATCTGGTCTGCTGCGACGTTAGGAGTCTGGCTTCTGTTTCATTGCGCGGCCATTGGAATTGTCCGTTGTCCAGCCGCTTATACAGAAGCAGAAAACCGTCACCTTCCCACAGTAGTCCTTTGATGCGATCACGGCGTCTGCCGCAGAACAAAAACAGTGCAGTACTGAAC
>JAZQOZ010000071.1:0-7193 GCA_045628085.1 Oscillospiraceae bacterium
GGTGGTTTCGCCGTGAAAGTGTTCCTCTGATACGAATTACAAAAGCACCATCTTGGTTAATTCCAAGATGGTGCTTTTGCTATATCCGCACATTCGATTTGTCTGCTTCTTTCCCCTACAATAAAGGGGAAATCAAAAAAGGAGGTCGAAAGACTATGAGAACTAAGCGGAAATACTTCTATCTGGATGACTTTGAACACAGGCTACTGGTCGGGTGCCTTATGACTGCCCGGAACGAGTATATTCACGAGGATAAGCCAATAGAGGATGTCAATGGACTGATCCTCAAAATCATCGATGCACCATCAAAGAAAATGCGTGTCATAAAGGAGGAAGCATAGTGGAACAGTACATAATAGATGAACGCACTGGATTGAAATTTGAGCTCATAGGAGATTACTACTTCATCGCCGGTGATGACGAACCGGAAGAATGCCCTATCGGGATTTGGGGGCAGAGACATCTACGGTATCTGAAACAACACCGTAAGACCGTTTACACTGAGCTGCTAATGAATGGAAAACTGAACGACTACCTTGCCGAACTTAATGAACAGGCGGAAGAAATGTTCTCTCGGCTGGTAAAAGAACTTGCCGAAAAGGAAGGTATCTCGGAAGTTCTCAAGGCTGAAAATCAAATGCTTTGGATACAACGGATGAATGCAGTACGGGAAACGGCAACGGAGATCGTCAATAATGATCTGATCTACGCCCAATAGACGCACGGCGGCGGGGAGAATTCCCTGCCGCCGTTTCTTGTTTAATACTTCTTTTTTTATTGCAGCAAACAGATCTGCAGCCAGCACAACAATCCACTTCTGTTATTCCAGCTCAAACGCTCCGGTGTAAAGCCGATAATACGTTCCTCTTTTTTCTATCAGACTTTCGTGCGTACCTCTCTCGATGATATGACCATGATCCAGCACCATGATCACATCGGAATTCTTAACCGTAGACAGGCGGTGCGCGATGACAAAGACGGTTCGACCCTCCATCAAACGATCCATACCGCTTTGCACTAACGCCTCTGTTCTTGTGTCGATGGATGATGTAGCCTCGTCCAATATCATGACCGGCGGATTGGAAACTGCCGCACGTGCGATAGAAATGAGCTGCCGCTGTCCCTGTGACAGACCGCTGCCGTCACCGGTCAAAACAGTCTGATATCCCTTCGGGAGCATCATGATGAAGTTATGCGCATTGGCGAGCTTGGCCGCCTCAATGCATTCTTCATCGGTTGCATTCGGATTTCCGTATTTCAGGTTTTCCATCACGGTGCCGGTAAACAGGTTGACGTCCTGCAATACCATACCGAGAGAACGACGCAGGTCTGGCTTTTTGATTTTGCTTATGTTGATGCCGTCATATTGTATCTTTCCGTCATCAATGTCATAAAATCGGTTGATCAGGTTTGTGATCGTCGTCTTGCCCGCGCCGGTAGCGCCGACAAAAGCGACCTTCTGTCCCGGCTCGGCATAAAGGGTGATGTCGTGCAGGATCTGCTTCTCCGGGACATACCCGAAATCAACATGGTCAAGGACGATTTTTCCCTCCAGTTTCGTCAGATCCGCAGTGCCGTCACTGTGTGGGGTCTTCCATGCCCATGTGCCTGTATATGTTTTGCTTTCCGTAAGCATGCCGTTTCCTTCCGCGGCGTAAACCAGAGTAACGCAGCCGTCGTCAAATTCCGGTTCTTCATCCATCAGCGCAAAGATCCTGGAGGCGCCTGCGATTGCCATCACGATGGAATTGAACTGATTGGACAACTGCGCGATCGGCATGATGAAGTTTCGGGAAAGCGTCAGGAAAGAAGCAATCATACCAAGCGTTACCGTATTGAAGCCGAAAATCGTAAGATTGGTCGCGCCGGAAATTGCCATCCACGCGCCGAGAATGGCGATCACGACAAATTGCACATAACCGAGTGCATTCATCATCGGCGCCATAATATTGGCGTAAGCGTTTGCGTTTTCTGCACTGGTTTCCCAGGCATGGTTTTTCGTCTGGAATTCTGCTTTTGACGATTCCTCATGGCAGAAAACCTTGATGACCTTCTGCCCGTTCACCATTTCCTCGATATAGCCGTCCAGATCACCGATCGTTTCCTGTTGACGCATAAAGTAAAAACCGCTTTTGTTGGTGATCACTTTTACAACGCGCATGATTAGGAAGATGATCAGTACGACGACCAGCGTCAGATAAATGCTCTGATATAGCATACAAAAGAAAACAGCTACGATGGTACAGGCAGAGGAAACAAGCTGTCCGAGAGATTGTGCGATCATCTGACGGAGCGTGTCGGTGTCGTTGGTGTAATGGCTCATAATATCGCCATTTGCATGGGAGTCAAAGTACCGTATGGGAAGCGCCTGCATTTTTTCAAACATCTCATCGCGGATCTGTTTTAAGGTACCCTGTGCGATAGTAACCATGGAGCGGTTGTAGATCCACCCTGCGAGCGTTCCCACCAGATAGATGCATCCCATCATGCAAAGTGCCTTGATCAAGCCAGCAAAGGCGGGCGCATCGGAACCGAGAAGCGGGACGATGTGATCATCGATCAGCGTTTGAATAAACAGCGAGGAAGCAACGCTTGCCACGGAGCTCAGCAAAATGCAGAGCACGACAATAACCAGCGTGGTCTTATATTTTTTCAGATAAGTCAGAAGCCTTTTTGCCGATTTCCAGTCAATTTTACCGATCCCCGGTGCGCCCATCGTCGGCAGACCTTCCGGCGGCATATCTTTGGGGGGCATACCTTTCGGCGTAGTACCGTTCGATCCTGGTTTCATTATTTTTTCATTCGTCATCTCCGCTGTTTCCTTTCTGCTGGGATTCAAAGACTTCCCGGTAAATGTCACTGGTTTCAAGCAGCTCGGTATGTCTGCCGACGGCGTTGATATGGCCGTCATCCAGGACGATGATCTTGTCGGCGTCCTGCACGGAGGATATGCGCTGCGCAATAATGATCTTTGTGGTTTCCGGAATATATTCGGCAAATGCTTTTTGAATCAAAGCGTCTGTTTTTGTATCGACGGCGCTGGTCGAATCGTCAAGAATGAGGATCTTCGGCTTTTTCAAAAGCGCCCTTGCAATACACAGTCTTTGCTTCTGGCCGCCCGAAACGTTGGCACCGCCCTGTTCGATTCTTGTATCATAGCCATCCGGCATCGCAGAGATAAATTCATCCGCGCACGCCAGCCGGCAGGCCTCGATCATTTCCTCATCGCTTGCGTTTTCGTTGCCCCAGCGAAGATTTTCCTTAATGGTTCCGGAAAACAGCTCGTTCTTTTGAAGCACCATGGCAACCGCATTGCGCAGGGTGTTGAGATCATAGCTTCGTACATCCACACCGCCGACAAAAACGGTACCGCCGGTTGCGTCGTACAGGCGTGGGATAAGCTGCACGAAAGAGGTTTTGGAGGAGCCGGTGCTGCCGATGATTCCGACCGTTTCCCCCGATGCGATCTCAAGGTTCGCATCCACGATCACTTTCTTTTCCGCTTTAGAAGCATAGGTGAATTCGACATTCTGATAACGGATGCTGCCGTCCTTAACTGTCATTACAGGATTGTTGGGATTGTTAATATCCGACTTCTCTTCCAAGAGCTCAGATATTCTTTCTGCTCCGGACCGGGCGATTGTCAGCATTGCGAAGATCATGGAAAGCAACATCAGGCTCATTAGAATCTGCATGGAATAAGAAAACAGAGCCGTCAGATTACCAGTTGTCAGCCCCAATGCCGGATTATTCCCGCTTGCAATAATTGCCTTAGCTCCGAGCCAGGAAATCAGGATCATGCAAACGTACATACAGATCTGCTGTAACGGGTTGGTCAATGCAATCAGTTTTTCACCTTTGGTAAAATCTGAATAAATAGATTGGGATATGCCGTTGAACTTCGTGATTTCATATTCCTGCTGATTGAAAGACTTAACAACACGGATTCCGTGAAGGTTCTCCTGCACCACGTTATTCAGCTTATCGTAGGTTCCAAAAACTCTTGTGAAAACAGGATGTACTTTCCGGAGAATCCCAATGAGTCCGACCGCAAGAACGGGGATGAGGAACAGGAAAACGAGAGATATTTCCCGGCTGATCCGTAAGGACACGATCATAGAGAACAAAATCATCAGCGGGCCGCGCATGCACATTCTGATGATCATCTGATATGCCTGCTGAATATTTGAGACATCGGTGGTCAGGCGTGTGACGATGGAAGAGGTCGAAAACTTGTCAATATTGGAAAAGGCGAAGGTCTGGACATTGTCATACATGTCCTGTCTTAAATTTGCGGCAAATCCCGCCGATGCCTTTGCAGCCGTTTTGGCGGCAAGCATTCCCGTGATCAGTTCCAGTACCGCGAAGATTAGCAGTGCGATGCCGTACTTGACAACGGCGTTCATATTTCCTTTATCAATACCGAAATCAATGATATCCGCCATCATCAGAGGAATCAATATTTCAAATATGACCTCTAACAGAGAGAGGATCATTGTAATTACAGACGGTTTTTTGAATTCCCGCAGACTTTTCAGAAGTGTTTTCAGCATACCGGATCTCCTTATTATGATTATGTAGCGCGCTACACTTGTTGATAAAAGAAGCGCCGCATTGCGGCGTTCTTGCTACTCCACATTTTTGCAGATAATGTGAAGTATCCTGTGCAGGCTTTCTATTTCTTCCTGCGTCAATCCACGCAGGAGTTTTTCTTCCTGAGAAGAGATTTCGCTCCCTATTTCCTGTGCTATAAGGGTTGCCTGTTCGGTGAGCTCAGCAATTTTATTTCGCTTGTCGGCTTTGTCAAGATAACAAACTAGATATCCGTTTCTTTCCATTCGCGAAATAATGCCGACTACGGTCGGGTGAGAAACACCCAAATAGTCTTCAATGGATTTTTGCGTGGCTGCGCCACCTTTGCCGGAGATATATTCCAATACTCTGATCTGTGACAGGGAAAGCTTTTTGATTTTCAGATCCGCATCCGCAGCAGCTTTCATTTTGTCTGTGATCTGCTTCATTAGATACCCGATTGGCTGTCGGCCCATTCTGTCACCTCCGTAATATGTAGCATGCTACACATTATACGCATATCAGGTTATTTGTCAATACTTTGAGGATCGCGTCTTTTACTGAAGCCGCTAATACTTCTTTTTTATTGCAATAAACAGTCCTGCTGCCAGCACAACAACCGATGCTCCTACAAGAATCCATTTTGCCGCATCGGATGATCCTGCCGGATTACCCGATACCACACCGCTGCGGGCGTCAAAGTTCATATTCCCTCTGGAGTGCATTACACTCTGACCACTATCGGAGGAAGAATCAGGCTCATCTTTTGCGTTATTGTTTTCTTGGGTGCCTCTCCGTTGTGTTGGCATATCAGAGGGCGGATTGTTTTCATTCGCGTCAGATGCATCAAAATCATTTCGGATAGATTGATTGTCTCTCTGCATTCCGCCCATTGAGAACGAAATCGTATAGTCTGATAGATCAATGACATTCCCGTCTTTATCGGTAATGGATACGATTTTTGTTAAATCAAGCTGCCGCATGACATTTATGTCGAAGGATGAAAGCGCAATCGTTGTTCCGTCAGAAAGCGTTGCGCTTGCGATGGAGGTAATGTCGCCGATCAATTCGGATACATCGACTTCTTTGCCGTCCTTGTCCGTAACAGTCAACATGGAGGAAAAATCAAAGTTCCGATTCATTCCCCCGCCCATACCGTGACTCATCGTACCCATATCCGACAGATTCAGATCTGACGTATCAACTGCCGTGTTATCACCGCGCAGCTGGCGGCTGACCGCTTCTGCGCGAAGCGTGACGAATTCGGAAAGCGCACTGACGCCTTTCTCAAACTCTTCTGCGGTGCAGAATTTTGTCGGATCCTTTTCCACATACGGTCTGAGCAATTCGGCTGTGTCTTCAATCGTGGAAGCAAGTTCACCGTTCGAAAACCACTTTTCGATAAATTCGGTAAACAGCTCGTGGTACTGGGCGGTGTATGCTTCATTGGAGAAGATCCAGCCGACCATCGGGCGGTCATCCAGGCTTCCGCCGGAAACGGGGCTGTCGATGGATGTGTTGACGGTGCCGGAGGCATTGCCTCCCTGGAAGCTGCCGAAAGCAAGGTTATAATCCCATGGAATCATGCCGAGCTTTCCGCCTTTTTCATGCAGATAATAATTGTGGACCATACTGCCGGTATAGCTGTCCCCGTTGCAGACGAAGTTGTGTACCACGAAATAGCGAAGAACTTCTTCCATATCCAGCACATCATCCAGATTGGAATATTCCGAAAGGCTTTTGAGCGCAGAAATCAGACGCTTTTCATCGGCAGACGATATGTCGGTTTTGGCGCTGTCAAGGATATTTGAATAGCTGTCAGAATCATCGTCGATGTATTTGAGCTTCACATCGTCGTTGCCCATCCCGCCGCCAAATCCTCCGCCCATTCCTCCGGGCATCTGTGAGAAATCAAACCGCTGACTATTGTTGCCTGGCATCTGAGGTATCTCGTCCTGCTGACCGCTGCCGTCTGGCATCTGCGAGAAGCCTCCTTGCTGACCATCGTTGCTCGGCATTTGTGGAAAGTCACCCTGTTGACCATCACCATTTGGTATCTGTGGGAAGCCGCCCTGCTGTCTGTCGCTGCCCGACATTTGCGGGAAGCCTCCTTGCTGACCATCGCCGCTCGGCATTTGTGGGAAGCCGTTACCATTCGGCATCTGCGGGAAACCGCCTTGCTGACCGTTACCGCTCGGCATCTGTGACATATCGCCTTGTTGTCCATTGTCTCCTGGAATCTGGGTAAAGCCACCCTGCCGACCGAAATCGCCCGGAATCTGCGGCATATTATTGCTTCGCTGTTCGGAATCAGTTTCGGTATCGCTTTGCTCGCCGAATCCTTCAAAATCGAACTCGTCCATATTGAAGTCTTTTCCGTTACCGCGACCGCCGCCGAAGCCCATGCTGTCCGGCTTGTATAATTCACCGGCATCGGAGCCGTAATTGCGGGAGAGGAAACTGTCTTCCACGCCTTCCACAGCGAGATACAGTCCCCAATCCTCCCCGTTCACGGTGATATAGGCAAAGCTGCAGAGCGGAGCGTCCGCACCGAAATCGTCCATCAGCTGATAAACGAGATAGTCCTTCATCATCGTGTTGTCCTGGATCAGATTGTTGAG
>JAZQOZ010000072.1:0-4046 GCA_045628085.1 Oscillospiraceae bacterium
GTCGATTATTTGACGAATGTGGAGCATACAATGAAAAGAACAGTAAAAGTAGTAGTTGTAATTCTATTATTATGTATTGTTTTTTTGATGTTTGGTATAGTAATTGGATCAAACGTCAAAAGGGATAAGGTATTGTATTTCAACAATACTGCAAAAAATTTCTATGAAGTCATATCCAAAACTCCAAATTTTCATGAAGTCTTCTCGGATAATCAAAAGGAGTTTTTTCTTGGAGAATCAACAAATAATAATGATATAATCCTGTATAATGATACTGGGAATATTATCGTTTCACAAGGTAATGCTCCATATTCTAGTGGCTATTGGGCAGTGAAAGTTACTGATAATACGCCTGTAGAATTTTGGTTTTCCACACATCCTTTAACTATCAGTGACCTTCGACCGTATTCTGTTGAAGAGCAGAATTCTACCATGAAGTTTTTTGAGAACGCGTCAGAATCCAGAGTGGTCGGGTATTATGCTAACAGTAGAACGAATGATTAATTAAAATCGCATACCATAAAGCTCTTTCATAATGCGGACAGCATCCTGATTAATCTGAGGTTTAGTTTCTGTACCTGCGGAGTAACTTTCAAAAACATCTGCCGCAAGATGCTTTCCCAAAGCCTCCGCAATCTGGCTTCTGCATGAATTATGTACGCAGATAAATGCAACTTTTTTTATATTACATCTCATTGTGAAACGGACAATTTTTACCGATACACTGCTGATTCATTTCGGAAAAATCACAGTTAAAACTGCTGTTTTCAAGTTCAGTTCCATAGTGTTCCTTTACAAATTCAACAGCAGTATCAATAGCCGTAAAACCATTTCTTTTACAGCATCTCGGACCGCCGAGTTCAGCAATTCTTCCGAGTACAGCAGACGTAAGACGAAGATTGTCTTTATAGAATTCATTTCCTGAAAGCGGACCTGTTCCGTGAATAACTGCAAGTGCCGCACCGACAGATGATGCTGAACCGCACATTCCCCATTTTCCGCAGGTAGCTCCGGGCATTTTTGAGCTTCTTTCTGACAGTTCATCAAGTCCGGCTTCTAAATCAAAATCTGCATCTGCATTATGCATTGCAGTCATAAATGCCGCACCATCAAGAAAATGATGAATAGGTCCATGCATTGAAATTCCTTCAATTCTCATAAGTTTATACAGAATTTCGTAAGGATTCTTGCTTTTTTCGCTTAAGCAAAGAGCTTTTATCGGATTCATTTTTGTTCCTCCGTTTTGATGATTTCTTCAAGAATTCTCACAGCAGATGCTACCATTTTCGGGCATACAGAGGTGAAAAATCCATTTTCCAGAGCAAATTTTACGCCTTCAGAAGTTGTAATATCGCATCCGAGCAGATTATTGCAGATGTAGGAACCGTTTTCATCCTTGAATTTGTCAAGAAATAAAGATGTAAGATTGTTTGCTTTTGTACGGCTTTCAAGGTCGTTTTTATCGCTTTGACCGAATTTTGCTCCAATAACCATTAAAGCACCTGAACAAGCTCCGCAAACCTCTCCCTTACGCATACCGCTGTTAAAACAATATCCTATTTTTAATGCCTGTTCTTCAGTAATTCCGAGTTCTTCGGCGTATGCGGCAAATACTGACTGTGAACAATGAAATCTATCTTTTAAATAAGCAAGTGCTTTTTCCTCATGTGTCATATTAACCCTCCTTACAGCAGCATGAATCACTGCAATTTTCATTAAAGCAAATATCAATTATTTCGTGTAAACGATTTCTGCCATCAGCAGAAATCTTGTAATACATCCATTTACCATCTTTACGATTGTCAACAACTCCTGCATCACAAAGAATTTTCATATGATGAGAAAGAGTAGGCTGAGTAATATTAAGTGCTTCAAGCAGCTTGCAGGCACAGATTTCTCCGTTCTGCAAAAGCAGTAAAATGCGGATTCTGTTTTCGTCACCCAACGCTTTAAATATCAAAGCTGTTTTTCGTGTATTGATTTCCAAATTTAACACCTCGATGCATTGAAATTTGTCTATGTATATATTCTATCACACATATTGATGTTTGTCAATGGGTTTTTAAGAATTTTTTTGCAAGGTCATCTATAACCAAGTACAGCGGAAAACTGAATAAGGCATAACATCAGCGCCCGTCGGGAATTTTTCTCGTCGGGCACTTTTTTCGTCATAATGGTATTCACGTTTCCAATGGAAAATAGGAAAAGAAAAAATTTTCTTCCAAACGCACCTCGATTCTGTAGTGGGATATGAAGGGGTTGACTTTCCCGGCTATCAATAGGAGGTGAGATCCATGATAAAGCGCAAGACTACTGACAAAGAAAAGAAAATGGTGAATGGAGGTATCACTGTGGAAGAAACTAAAGAGCCTGTCGTCCCTGTACCAGACAAATTTCTGCTGACAATCAAGGAGGCTGCTGCCTATTTCAGTATCGGTGAGACGAAGATGCGCCGTATGGCGGAAGATAATCTCGGTACCTATGCAGTTTTCAGCGGAAATCGCTATTTGGTAATTAGTCTCTCCTCAAGCCAAATAAAACCAGCATAGTATCGACAAAATCGATAAATATGGTATAATAGAAGTGCATAGAATAAGGCTGAAAACAGGAAAAAAGCTTGCACTTCGGAGGATGCCATGTATAAGTTCAAGAGAGAAAAGCAGATCTCATTTACAGATTTCGATCAGCCGCAGGGAATGCAGATGAATCCGAATAACCGCTGGGTGAAGAAGGCGGCAATGATTCCGTGGGATACAATTGAAACGGAATATGCCAAGCTATTCCCGAGCCATACCGGTATGCCTGCAAAGCCCCTTCGCATGGCACTCGGTTCGCTTCTGATTCAGAAGCAATATCACTATCCCGACGAAGAGCTGGTTGAACAGATCAGAGAAAACCCGTACTATCAGTATTTCATTGGTCTGCCCGGGTACGAGGACAAGATTCCGTTTGTGCCCTCTCTGCTCGTTGAATTCAGAAAACGTCTGTCTGAAGATGTGCTGAACGAGATCAACGAAATGATCATCGCATTTAATGCACAGCAGGACGATGACGATTCAAATGACAGCAGCGGAGATGCCGGTCAGTCTGATCAACAGGATTCTGAAACGGATTCCGAAAACGCAGGCACATTGATCCTTGATGCAACATGCGCGCCGCAGAATATCAAGTATCCGCAGGATATAGAACTGCTGAATGAAGCACGCGAAAAGCTTGAAGATATGATCAGCCGGGTTAGTGATGCATACAATTTCTACAGACCCAGAATGTACCGCGAAAAGGCAAGAAAGGATTATCTTGCGCTTGCCAAATGCAGAAAACGCGGTGCAAAAAAGATCAGAAAAGCAATTCGGAAACAGCTGCAATACATTCGCCGTGACCTTGGATATATTACGAATCTGCTTGAAAATAACGGTGTTACATTGACCCGTTCTGATGCACAGATGCTCGACACGCTTCAGGCGCTGTATGCACAGCAGCAATATATGTTTGTCAACAACACGCATTCCGTTGAAGACAGAATTGTCAGCATCAGCCAGCCGTATATCCGACCGATCGTCAGAGGAAAAGCAAAATCTCCTGTTGAGTTCGGCGCAAAGCTGGATCTGTCTGTAGATGAAACCGGGATGTGCAGAATTGAAAAGCTATCCTTCGATGCCTACAACGAGAGTGCCGTTTTGAAAACTGCGATAGAAAACTACAGGGAACGCACCGGTCATTATCCGGAGCGTGTTCTCGTCGATCAGATCTATCGCAATCGTGAAAATATTTCATACTGCACCAATCTCGGGATCCGGCTTTCCGGGAAGAAACTCGGGAGACCGAAGAAGGATGCAGACAGCAAGGCTGAGAAGAAGATCGCCTATCAGGATAATACTGACCGAATTGAAGTGGAGCGGAAGTTTAGTCTTGCAAAACGCAAATTCGGTCTGGGTCTGCTGCTTACAAAAAGAGAAGATACAACAAGAGCATCGGTCGTTCTCAGCATCATTGCAATGAACATCGACCGCCTTGCGGCGATGCTTTTGCGCTTTATTCATTTTTTG
>JAZQOZ010000073.1:0-3503 GCA_045628085.1 Oscillospiraceae bacterium
AATTTAATGAAAATGAGACATAAAAGTAAGTGGAGCGCATATAGAGGGGAGTAGGTAAGGAAAGAGGGAGCGCGAGGGGGAAAACCTTAGGGAGAGGGGAGATATGAGCGTAAGCGAAGAATCTCCTCTCCCTATGGTTCTTCCCCTCGCATTCGCGCCCTGCGCCCAACTAAATTTAACGTCGGAATAAAAAATAAAAAACAGTCAATTTCATTCCGCATTCGCGCACCGCGCCCAATGAAATTTAACGTCGGAATAAAAAATATAAAACAGTCAATTTCATTCCGCATTTGCGCACCGCGCCCAACTAAATTTAACGTCAGAATAAAAATTTCATCTGTCAGAATAAAATGTATCTTTCTTGTTGCAAAATTCTCATAGAATACTGCCCGTTTTATTTGATTCCGGTCAGCTCATAGCCTGCATCTGCAATGACCGCACGGAATGTATCTTCCGATACCGGAACAGCCGTTTCCACAACCGCATTTGCCGCCTCATGGCTCACGGAAATAACCGTCACGCCCTCCTTTTGTTCCAGTGCCTTGCGAACGTGTGCCTCACAATGCGGACACATCATGCCTTTGATCTCCAATGTAGTATTTGTCATTTCGATCATCATTCCTTTCGTGTTTTCATGGATTTGTGATATATCCGCAGCAGACGGTGCATCCGTCCGCTCAGATTTCAGCGGTTTGAACAGATTGAGCCGCAGCGCATTCGTCACAACGCAAAAGCTCGAAATACTCATCGCCACCGCCCCGAACATCGGATTCAGCGTCAGTCCGAACGGTACAAATACACCTGCCGCAAGCGGTATCCCGATGAGATTATAGAGAAATGCCCAGAACAGATTTTCACGGATATTCCGCAGCGTTTTACGGCTGAGCCGTATCGCATTGACCGCATCGGTCAGACTGCTCTGCGTCAGAACCACATCCGCCGCGTCGATCGCAATATCCGTCCCTGCGCCGATCGCCATACCGACATCTGCGCGTGTCAGCGCCGGTGCATCGTTGATGCCGTCCCCGACCATGCAGACCTTTCCCTCTGCGGCAAGCTGCCGGATGATCTGCTCCTTGCCGTCCGGACGCACATCCGCGATCACGCGGTCAGCACCGATCTCTCTGCCGATCACACCGGCTGTCCGCGCATTGTCACCCGTCAGCATCACAACGGATATCCCCATTTCTTTGAGTGAACGGACTGCGGCGGCACTGTCCGGCTTTACAATATCCGCGGCGGCAATCATGCCCGTCAGCTGCCCGTCACGCAGGAAAAAGAGCGGTGTTTTGCCGGATCCTGCAAGCTGCTCCGCCGTCCGGATCACCGTTTCCGGCAGAACAGTCTGTGCGGCGGCTGCCTGCTGACTGCATCCGAGCAGCGTAATATTTCCCTGCTTTGCCGTGACACCGCTGCCGGTCAGCGCAGAAAATTCTGTCACTGTTTCCGGCATGATCCCCTGTGCGGCGGCATATTCCATGACCGTCCTGCCAAGCGGATGCTCACTGTACTGCTCCACTGCGGCTGCATCGGTCAAAAGCTGCTGCGCTGTCACGCCCTCTGCCGGGATCACATCGGTCACATACGGTCTGCCGACTGTCACCGTTCCGGTCTTATCGAGTACGACTGTTTTCAGCCTGCCGGTTTCCTCTAATGCCGCCGCAGTTTTATACAGAATACCGCTTCGCGCACCGACACCGCTGCCGACCATGACCGCGACCGGCATTGCCAGTCCGAGCGCACACGGACAGCTGATCACCAGCACCGATACGCCGCGTGCAAGCGCAAATTCAGGCGGCTGACCAAGCATCATCCAGATGAAAAATGTCAATACAGCAATGCCGATGACCGCAGGAACAAATATGCCGGAAACCTTATCTGCTGTTTTTTCGATCGGCGCTTTTGTCGCCGCCGCATCCCTGACCATGCGGATGATCTGCGATAATGTGGTATCTGAACCGATGCGCAGCGCTTCACATTCCAGATAACCGGACTGATTGAGCGTTCCGGCAGAAACCGTATCGCCCTCTGCCTTGTCCGCAGGGATACTCTCACCCGTCAGAAACGATTCATCCACCGCACCGCTGCCCGACCGTACAATGCCGTCAGCAGGGATCTGTGCGCCCGGACGAACCACAAACCGCATTCCGCACTGCACCTGCTCCGCCGGGATCTCACGTTCTGTGCCGTTTTCGAGTATCAGCGCCGTTTTCGGTGCAAGCCGCATCAGACCTTTCAGCGCATCGGTCGTCTTTCCTTTGGAACGTGCTTCGAGCATCTTACCGACCGTGATCAGCGTCAGAATCATCGCCGCAGAATCAAAATATAACTGATGCTGCAATTCTGCGCAGGCATCTGTATTCCCCTTTGCAGTCATTGCAAACAGCACGCAGACACTCCATAAAAACGATGCAGATGAACCGAGTGCGACCAGTGTATCCATATTCGGCGCACGGTGCAGAACTGCCCGGAATCCGCTGATAAAGAACCGCTGATTGATAATCATAACCATGACCGTCAGCAAAAGCTGGAGCAGTCCGGATGCAAGCGGATTGCCGTCCAGAAACGCCGGAACAGGCAGTCCGAACATCGTATGCCCCATTGCAATATACATGAGGAGTATCAGGAAAACAAGCGATACAAGCAGACGGCGCAGGAGTTTCGGTGTTTCGGTATCGGTCAGCACATCCGCAGATACAGACGATTGCCGATCTGTTTGCAGCGATGCGCCGTAACCGGCATCGGTCACAGCCTTGATGACTGCATCCGGAGAAACATTTCCTGCAACGCCCATTGTATTTGTCAGCAGGCTGACGGAACAGCTTTCCACGCCTGCTACGGCTTTGACCGCTTTCTCAACACGCGCACTGCAGGCCGCACAGCTCATGCCTGTGACATTGTATATCGTCATAGCAAGCCCCCTTTTGCCTGATATTCGGGCAGTAAAAATCCCCTGCCGACAGATATATTATACATCGGCAGAGGAAAAATATCAAGGCTTATCATGATTCTGAGCATTTTACAGAGGCATCGAAAAATAATCCTATGAGTTTTTTGCAGCAACATAAGAACATTTCACCCGACATACAACTGAAAAGTGAAAAGTGAAAAGTAGTTTGTTGCAACAAGAAAGATACATTTTATTCTGACGCAGGATATCATTGGGCGCGAATGCGGAATGAAGTTTATTACTCTTTATCTATAGTCCGGATGTAAGATTTCGCTGGGCGCGGTGCGCGATTGCGAGGCGACAACCCAAAGAGGACAGGTGGAAACTCGCTTGCGCTCGCATTCCCCCTATCCCCTTTAGGTTTCCTCCTCGCGCTCCTCCTTCCTGATTCCTTGACCCCCTTGTTCCGCGAAATTTAATGAAAATGAGACATAAAAGTAAGTGGAGCGCATATAGAGGGGAGTAGGTAAGGAAAGAGGGAGCGCGAGGGGGAAAACCTTAGGGAGAGGGGAGATATGAGCGTAAGCGAAGAATCTCCTCTCCCTATGGTTCT
>JAZQOZ010000074.1:0-21255 GCA_045628085.1 Oscillospiraceae bacterium
CTATCAGGTCAATGATGAACTGCTCGGTGCTGCTCATGCAGAATGCATGGTTCAGCACTGTCTGCCGGCACATCGCGGTGAGGAGATCACCGCAGAAGTCTTTGAAGCCCACGCAAATGAGATCTTTGATGAAGCTGAAAACCGTCTGCACGCACAGAAGGCTGTCCTCGTCAAGACACTCGGCAATCGCTGATTCAATATATAAGAAACCGCGGAACAACGTCGTTCCGCGGTTTTCTTTATATTTATGAAGCTGAATCCCATTCAAAATGCTGATAATCCTTCGGCGTGTCCCAATCACCGCCCCATACAAAACCGTGTTCCGTAAACAGCCGGTAACAGAGATCATCGTGCGTAATTTTCATCGGGAAGAAATTTTCGCGTTCTGCATACATCTGCCCGTTTTCAGGCTCAATATACGCTGAACCGTCTGCGCCGAATGTCACATAGGGATTATACTGCGGATTGATGTCAACCGCAAGCCCCTGCGCATGATTAGAAAGTACAGATGAACCGGCGATCACGCGATAATTGAAGCAGGATGTATTGTTTGCCGCCATAGATGCATTGTCATCTGCCGCATAATCATCTATCAGAACCATACGCCCGATCGGATACTGTGCTTCGTACAGCGCTTGGAAAATCACAAGCAGGGCATCCGCGATCTGCTGATTACAGATCATTTCTCCGATGCGGATATCCCCTGCCGGATCGTAATGCAGGACACGCAGATACCGGAGCGATTCACGGGAAATATACGGATTCTCATGATATGAAACACCGTTGATCCGTGAAAAGACTGCATCGGATATCATTTCGGCAGAAAAATAACTCTGTAACGCAGCATTATCAATCATTTCCGGCTGAATCATTGTTTCCGCAGATAAATCAGATGTATCTTCAGCAGATAAGAATACAGGCTGCGGTTCTGTTTCGGTTACTGTCGTGACGACCGGAGCTGCCGTCACGGTCGTTTGCAGTGTCGTCATTACAGCCGTTTCTTCCGTACTTTCTGTTCCCTTTGCATCGCATCCGCTGAGCAGTATCATCGCTGACAGCAGACAGCCGGCTTTTTTTTATCTCATCTTTTTCCTCTTTCTGCTCTGAAAGATTCAGATCTGTGAGAGGATCTGTCTGGCGACATGGATTCCTGATGCAGAAGCATGAGAAAGCGAATGTGTCACGCCGGAACAGTCTCCGATCACATATAATCCCTCATGTTTTGTTTGCAGATTGCTGTCGATCTCAACTTCCATATTATAGAATTTGACCTGAACGCCATAAAGCAGCGTATCGTCATTTGCTGTTCCGGGCGCGATCTTATCAAGCGCATAGATCATCTCAATAATACCGTCAAGGATGCGTTTCGGGATGACAAGGCTCAGATCACCCGGCTGTGCAGCAAGCGTCGGAACAACAAAGCTCTCCGCAATTCTCTGCGCATTGGAACGCCGTCCGCGGATCAGATCACCGAACCGCTGTACCATAACACCGCCGCCGAGCATATTAGACAGCTTGGCTATGGATTCACCGTAACCGTTGGAATCACGGAACGGTTCTGAAAAATGCTTACTGACCAGCAGCGCAAAATTCGTATTATCCGTATGAAGTTTGGGATCATCATAACTATGACCGTTGACCGTGACAATTCCGTTCGTATTCTCATTCACAACAACGCCGTGCGGATTCATGCAAAACGTCCGGACAAGATCCTCAAACTGTTTTGTGCGGTAAACGATCTTGCTCTCATACAATTCATCGGTCAGATGAGAAAAGACCGCTGCCGGCAATTCAACACGCACACCGATATCCACACGATTCGAGCGTGTACCGATATCAAGTGCCGAACAGACTGATTCCATCCACTTGCTGCCGCTTCTTCCGACTGATATGACACAGCGTTTACCGGTAAAGCGCTGTTCACCTGCGGTCAGTTCATAACCGCCGTCAATGCGTGCAACGCTTTCGACCTCGGTACGAAAATAGAAATCGACCTGATCTTTTAACAGTTCATAAAGATTTTCAAGCACGACATAATTCTTATCCGTTCCGAGATGCCGGACCTGCGCATCCAGCAAATGCAGATCGTTTTCAAAGCATTTCTTCTTGATCGCTGTATTCGCAGTTGAATACAGCTTTGTCCCCTCTCCGCCGTTTGCTACATTGATCTGATCGACATAGCGCATGAGTTCCAGAGCTTCCTGCTTGCCGATATATTCATAAAGTGTACCGCCGAATTGATTGGTGATATTATATTTACCGTCTGAAAAAGCGCCTGCACCGCCGAATCCGTTCATAATTGCACAGGTTTTGCAGTTGATACAGCGCTTTACCTTTTTTCCGTCGATCGGACATTTCCGCTTAGAAAGCGGATTACCGCATTCAAATACACCGATTTTCAGATTCCGGTTTGCCTGACACAGTTCATAAGCTGTAAAAATGCCGCCCGGCCCTGCGCCGACGATCAGAATATCATAATCCATGCTGTTCACATTCCTTTCATTTGATGATAAGAAACTCAGCCGTCATCCCGGCACGTTTCCATATATACTATAACATATCAGCGAATAAAAGTCAAATAGAATCATCTGATTGCGAAATACTGCGGGATAGCCGGCACATTCCCCATAGATTCGGAAGTGCCATCAGACCGTTGCATAAGTCACAGAACTGCCATATCCAGTCCGGTGAACCAAGTGCGCCGGCAAAACACAGCAGGATATTTCCTGCCAGATATGCGGATGCTGCACCGTTTCCAAACAGATACCGGACACAGGCAGCACCGCACGGATACCATCCGATCATCGTTGCAAATGCGAGCAGAACCATGCAAACAGCAAGAAATCCAAATGCATATTTTCCCAGTCCTTCAGTGAATACATCAAGCAGCAAACCGGATGCATCCTCTGCATACTGATACGAAGAATGCGGTGATGTCAGGATCACAAGTGCAGTTGCCGTACAGCAGATGACAGTATCCGCAAACACCTCTGCCGCCGCCCATTTCCCCTGCAATGCCGCATCATCGGTATCAGCCTCCATGTGCAGCATCGCAGAACTGCCAAGCCCTGCTTCATTGGAAAAAATACCGCGCCGCAGTCCGATACTCATGCTGTGCAGCAATGCGGATGCACAAAATCCGCATCCTGCGGCGCGTATGCCGAATGCCTCACGAAATATCCGGATAATTGCTGACGGGATCATCTCTGCATTCTGAATGAGCAATACAATGCATCCCAGAAGATAGAATCCGCAGAGCATCGGCATAAGCCACACGGATACATTCCCAATGCGTTCCGTACCGCCTACAAGGATCAACAATAGGATACCGGCAGTTACAAAGCCGCTGACCTGTGCTGATATCCCGAAATGTGCAAGCGTTTGTGCGATTGTACTGCTCTGAGCCATATTGCCCATCCCAAGCGCAGAAAATATACAGCATACAGCAAAGAGAACTGCTGCCGTGCGGCTTCCCGTTCCAAAATACAGATATCCGAGTGTACCGCCGATGCGCCTGCCTTTTGCATCTTTTCTGCAATAGTGAATACCAAGCATATTTTCAGCATACACAAGAATCATTCCGAACAGTGCAGATATCCACATCCAGAACAGCGCACCTGCACCGCCCGTCATAACGGCAAGCGCTGTTCCGACAAGATTCCCCGTTCCCATTGTCGCCGCGAGTGCAGATGAAAAGATCCGTTTCTGCCTGCGATTACAGCCGCGCCGAAATACTGTCCCGTAAGTATCACGAAATACTTGATGCAGTCCGCGGAGCGGTACGCCGCGCAGCCGGATGCTGTATATCATAACTGTCAGCAGAAGAAACAGCGGCAGAATCCACTGCCATAGAACTGTATTGCAGAACGTGAGCCGATCCATACCATCCCCCCTGCTGAAAAAGTATGCAGAGATCATTTTTTCCAGAACTTTTTTTGCAGCATACCGATTCCGACAAAAAACGCAGGCAGGATGTGCTATAATGATACTGTCAGATCGACATTGTGTTCTCCTAAAACCCAACTTCCTCATTTGACCGCACCGGACGCACAGTCTGTGCGGTCCTTTTTCTGTAAAAATGCGGCATGATTTGAAACCATGCCGCATAAAAAATGAATTATCAGTTTCTTTCATCGCGCAGTACGAAAAAATATCCGTGATCCGGCGATGCAGGAAAATTTTTCAGTTGTTCATAGGTCGCATTAAGCTGCAATGTCACAGATGTGCTGTCGGGGGATACTGCGGTTTCGATAATAGGTGTATATCCACACTGAAAGAGCCGCTGTGACTCCGCTTCAAATGCCGCACGATCCCAGATCTGATGCCCGTCGCTGAACAGATCAACAATGACCAGATAGTTTGCACTGTCGCCGTACTCTGCCATCGCATCGGAAAGCGGCATTGTAAAACCGAATTCACCGTCATGTGGTGCGCTGTAACTACATTCAACCGATGAAGGATAAGACGTGATCAGCGTCAGATATTCCGGCGGTTCTTCATCACCGATCAGGCAAAAGCCATTCCCGTTTCCGCCGACAGGCTGTGTCATGGTATCTTGCTTCTCAGATGAGAATGGCTCTATTGTCTGTATGGTCTTTGCTGTGATAGGCTGCGTTTCACGTATTGGTTCAGTGACGGTCTGTGCTGCTGTATGTGCCGAAGAATCAGGCACGGCAAAATCCGTTACGCTATTCCGCGCTGCAGTATCATCCGGCAATTCCGTACCATTTTGCGGCATTTCTGCAATGATATCTCCGGATAGAAATATGGTTGTTTCCGAAATATTTGATTTCACGGATAGCTCCGCAGTCACAGCAGTTGTCTGCGCAAATTTTGCCTGCTGTATATCGGAAACAGTTGTTTCCGTTTCCACCTGAACGCTCTCCATACGATTCACAGGCGCGGTCATTGCGGTCTCCGAACGGTTTTGCAGAACACCAAAACCAACTGCACCGAGCGCGATCACGGGTGTGACAGCAGCAGCGCATTTCATGATCCTGCCTTTCCGCTGCTTTTGTTCCCTTTCATGTTGTTCGATCCGGCTGTGAACATCCCGAATCATTTCATCATACTGTTTCATTTTCATAACCCTCCGTTTCAAGCTGTAAACGCAGTGCTTTCCGTGCGCGATACAGTACGGACTCCAGACTTCGGACGCTTTTATGCATAACTGCGGCAGCTTCTTTATTGCTCATTTCCTCGAAATACACAAGCCATAATACCTGCTGATATTCGGGATTGAGTTTTCGCATTGCCTGATGCAGAATGATCTGACATTCCTTTTTCAGGTACGCCGATTCAACCGCATTCTCATCATCTGTCAGCTCCGGCATCTCATCAAACGGCACACTGATATGTCTTTTTTCCCGACGCAAACGGTCGATTGCCAGATTTCTGCCGATCGCATACAGCCACGTTTTGAAGGAACTGTTCCCCCGAAATTTCGGTTTCTTCGTTCCAAGCAAAACAAATGTATCTTCGGTCAGTTCTTCTGCCGCCTGAATATCTCCGACAATACTCGTCAGATACAGCATCAATCCGTCCTTATAGTCCATAATGATCGCATCAAGTCCGCGTTCATCACCATCGTCACGGAAACGGCGGTAGCTACTTGCACCGTTATCCATTGACAGCCTCCTTCTGAAAGCGTTTTGCTTGCTTTCACCTATTAGACGATACAAACAACGTAAACTACGCGCCGAAAATAAAAAATACTTCCGACCTATTCTGCCGGAAGTATTTTGGTCGTTATTCAGATTGAACCGTTTCGTCAGCATCAGATTCTTTTTGCGCAACAGGCTTGAAAACCCATGCCTGCTGTACGCGGAAACTGACAAAATACAGCAGAAAATCGACAAACGGCTTAATAATTGTCGGTTTGACCGGCAGAACCTTTGAAAGCAGGAACACCGAACCGATTGAGGTCAAAAGCTGACAAGCCCAGAGAATATAATACCGGCACATGGTCAGACCAAGCGGCGCATTACTCCGGAAAACCGCCTTTCGGTTCATTGTAAAATTAAACAGAGAACTGATAATTCTTGCAAGCGTACCCGAACAGAACTGCCTTGCACCTTCTGCGAACAACTTGAACAGGACATTATAGCCAAGAATATTGAGTACCTGATCAATCACAAAGGACAGCACGGAACTGATGAAGAACTTGATAATAATGCCGTATACACGCAGTGAATCCTTGATCGGATGGAAATGCGTTGTTTCATTATCATTGATATAGACCGTTTCGATCGTCTGTTCAACGATCGGAATATCCGCCTGCTTACATTCTAGCAGCATATTGGTTTCGTATTCAAAACGCTCTCCGGAAATCTCGATCATCTTCGGGATAATGCCGCGCGGAAATACACGCAGTCCTGTCTGCGTATCACTGACCTTCAGTCCGCAGAACAACCGGAAAACCGTAGAAGTCAGCTTATTGCCAAAACGGCTTTTCGGCGGAACATGGGGTAAATTGAAATCACGGACACCGAGTATCAGCGAATCTTTTTCCTGCTGTTCCATCACATCCACGCAGGCGGCGATATCCTTCGGCAAATGCTGATTATCACCGTCGATCGTGACAACACCGACGGAATCCTTCCGGTTCTCCATGAACCATTCAAATGCCGTTTTCAGTGCTCTGCCCTTACCCTTATTGACACCGTGATGCAGCACATTGCAGCCAAGCGCAGCACCTTCTTCAAAATAGTGCTGATTCTTTTCAGAT
Organism: Oscillospiraceae bacterium; assembly: GCA_045628085.1. Lineage (GTDB taxonomy): Bacteria > Bacillota > Clostridia > Oscillospirales > Ruminococcaceae > Firm-04. Next base: position 6,728 of record JAZQOZ010000074.1, read on the forward strand.
GAACCATCGTCCACCAGTAATATATCCGAAAAACCTATTTCCTGTACGCCGCGGATAACTGCCATCAGCTTATCATCCGGATCAAGCGACGGGATCACAACTAATATTTTCTGATAATCTGACATTGGGGTTCTGTCCTCCATTTTACATTCCGATACAAATTTCGCAACTTATATTATACCACGTATCCGCGCAGATTGCAATAGGTATTCATGAAGATTTTCTAAAGAGCCGAGAAAAACTATTCGTCAAAATAACCGACATAAGAAATATGATACTTGCTTTTCGGAAACAGCTCCGCATAGTAATCAACAAAATAATCATCCGTCATAGCCGCAATAAAATCCATCGTCAGATCATCCGGATCACTTTCATCATAAGGAATATCCGCCGGATACCAAAGCTGTTTCTCTTTGACCGCTTCAATATGATGCCGGTACAGACAGGAACTTTTGTTATGAGAAACAGCATCCTGATAGATCTGCGCATACATCTCCTCCATCATCGGAACGACACTTTCACGCACCTGTTTCTGCACGGCTTCCATTTTATATATACGCGCATAATTCTCATCTTTCAGCTGTTTCATAGCCTGAAAATGCACAGGATCGAGCATAAGATACGGTTTCCCGTAACTGTTCTGAATCAGATTCACTTCGAGATTATTGATGACCTCTGCATTGGTGCGTCCGATCGCCGTTTCTGAGAAATCCGCTTCGGATACAGTCAGATGCGCTCTGACCGCGTCCTGACGATCCTTGCCGAGATACGCGATAATATCACAGATACGAACCAGACAGCCTTCCAGCGTAGCAGGGATCAGTTTGCTGTCACCGTTCTCATCACAGATACATTCCTGCATTCTGCTGTCAAATTCCGGAAAACCGGAAAGCGACTTCGGACGATATTCCGCCATCGGCAGTTCACCGTTATGACAGACGATACCGTCCAGTGTTTGCAGAGAAATATTATACGGTATGATCGTATCAAGTACGCGGACACTGTGCAGATTATGCCGGAAACAGCGTCCCGTCCGCGCGTGATACAATTCATGAAGCGCGTGTTCTCCGGCATGACCGAACGGCGTATGTCCCATATCATGCCCGATCGCGATCGCTTCGATCAGATCGAGATTCAGACCGAGGACTGATCCGATATTCCGCGCAATGCGCGAAACAAGCTGCACATGAAGTGCGCGGCGGCAAAGGTCGTCATTCCGAAAGAATGAAAACACCTGTGTTTTGTCAGCATAGCGATTGAAAAATGCGCTGTTCAGAATTTTATCTGCATCCTTTGAAAACGGCTGACGGTAGATTTTCGGCGTATCGCTCGGACGGTCAAACCGCCGGATGACTTCGCCGTTTTTGCAGGCATAGGGCGATACCCAGCCCTGTGCCTGCTGTTCAAGTATCAACTGTTCCAGTTCCGGTGAAAGAGATTCATAAAGCGGCATATCTTCATCCTTTCCGGTCGATCAGTGCGATCTGTGAAATCGGGATCTGCTCTGTCAGACATTTCAGCAATCCGTCACTGACCGCGATCCCCTGCTGCATCTTCGGTCTGATATACTTCCGGCTGTCCGTCAGCCAGAAACAAAACGGCGTATCGCCGGCAAACCGGCGGCATATTTCCAAAATTGCTTTCATTTTTTCCGGTTCACTGCTGTTCACCTTACAGCAAAGCTGTTTGGAAGCAGCATAATCCGAAAAATTCTGCTCGGTCATGATACCGTCACAGACAAGCCGGATCTCATTCTCCTTTTTCGACAGCCTGCCCTTTATAAATATCAGCGCATCAGGCTGAATGAGCTTCTGCACCTGCGGATACAGCGATTGAAACACCAGACATTCCAGCGAACCGCTGAAATCTTCAACAGTCAGATAGCACATCTGATCGCCCTTTTTCGTCACATACGAACGTGCCGTGCTGACCATACAGAGCAGCAGCACCGATGCATGATCTCTCATGCGAAGGATATCGGCAATTTCCGGCAGCCGCAAAAGCTGACGATGCGCTTTCCATCGGGAAAGCGGATGTCCGGATAAAAACAGTCCTGTCAATTCCTTTTCCATTTGCAGCAGAATCTGCTCCGGATACTCCGGAACATCCGGCGGCTGCATCTGCGGCATTTCTGCATCCGCTGACGCATCTCCGAACAGCGAAAGCTGTCCGCTGATAACGTGCCTGCTTTGATTGCTGACTGCTGATATCAGCTGTTCATAGGTTTCAAGCATCTGACGGCGATTCCAGCCAAGCCCGTCAAATGCACCGCATCGAATCAGGCTTTCTGCGGCACGTTTATTCAGATCCTGTCCGGCATTGCGTTCACAAAAATCCTGAAAGCTGCTGTATTTTCCGTGTTCCTGCCGTTCCCTGACATAGGTGCGGATCACATTTGCACCAAGCCCGCGGACGGCTGCCAGACCGAATCGGATTCCTTTATCGGTTACGGTAAATCCGGCATCCGAACTGTTGATATCCGGTTTCAGAACAGATATGCCGTGTGCCTCGGAAAGTGCGATATACTCCAGTAATTTCGGCGTATAGGAAATAACAGAAGTCATCAGTGCTGAGAAATATTCTGCTGGATATCTGCATTTCAGATACGCTGTTTCATAAGCAACTCTTGCATAAGCTGCCGCATGGGATTTATTGAATGCATAGCTTGCAAAAGCCGCCATCCGGTCAAATATTGCATTTGCGGTTTCTTCCGGTACACCGTTTGCAACTGCGCCGCAGCAATCAGCATTCCCGTGAAGAAAGATCTCGCGTTCCTGTTCCATGACCTGATGCTTCTTTTTCGCCATAGCACGGCGTACAAGATCGGCTCTGCCATAGGAATAGCCCGCAAGCGTGCGGCAGATTTCCATGACCTGCTCCTGATAAACGATACAGCCGAAGGTTTCGCGCAGGATCGGTTCGAGCAGCGGATGATCGTAATGCACTTTGCGCGGATCGGAACGTGCCGCAAGATACTGCGGAATGGATTCCATCGGTCCCGGACGATACAGAGAGATCACTGCGGTCAGGTCGGAAATACAGGTCGGCTGCATCTGTACCAGAACACGGCGCAGTCCGTCTGATTCCATCTGGAATACGCCGATACTGTCCCCTTCAGAAAGCATCCGGAAAACAGCTGCATCATCTTCCGGAATCGCAGTCATGCGAAATGACGGCTGATGCTGACGGATCAGACGTTCTGTTTCATGGATGACCGTAAGATTGCGCAGTCCCAGAAAATCCATTTTCAGCAGACCGAGCTGCTCCAGAATATTCATCGTATACTGCGTCACAACAGCATCATCATTGCGCTGCAGCGGCACCTGATCTGCAACCGGTACTGCCGATATCACAACACCTGCCGCATGAACTGAGGCATGGCGCGGCATTCCTTCCAGCTTCATTGACATATCAAGAAGCTGTTTGATCTGCGGTTTCTCGTCATACATTTGTTTCAGTTCCGCAGATTCCTGTAAGGCACGCTCCAGTGTGATCGAAAAATCCTGCGGGATCGCCTTCGCCGCCTGATCACAAAGTGCATACGGAAGATCCATAGCCCTGCCGGTATCACGCACCGCTGCGCGTGCTTTCAGCGTATCGAACGCAATGATCTGCGCAACATGATCTGCACCGTAACGCCGTGTCACATAATCAATAACACGCTGCCTGCCTTCAATACAGAAGTCAATATCGAAATCCGGCATACTGACACGTTCCGGATTCAAGAAGCGCTCAAACAGCAATCCGTTTTTCAGCGGATCAATGTCAGTGATACCGATGCAGTATGCGCAAATACTGCCTGCACCCGAACCGCGGCCCGGCCCGACCGGAATATCATGGCTCTTTGCATAATGAACAAAATCCCATACGATCAGATAGTAGTCCACATAGCCCATGCGCGTGATGACATCAAACTCATAGTTCATCCGTGCTGATGCTTCATCCGACGGCGTTTCACCATAACGGCGGCGCAGTCCGTCCTCACAAAGCTGACGGAAATACTGTGTCGTATCGGATACGCCCTCTGCACGATATTTCGGCAGACGGATCGTTCCGAATTCAAATGTCACATTGCATCGTGCGGCAATATCTGCCGTATTGCGCAGTGCATCCGGATCATCCGGAAAGAGCGCATTCATTTCTTCTGTGGATTTCAGATAAAATTCATCATTCGGCAATGCCATTGAGGAGGGTGACTGCATGGTCGTACCGGTCTGAATGCAGACCAGCAGTTTTTGCAGAGATGCATCTGTTTTCCGCAGATAATGTGCATCGTTCGTTGCGGCAAGCGGAATACCTGTCGCTTGGGAAATTCTGCGGATACCGTCCAGCAGACGCAGATCATCCGGCAAACCGTGATCCTGTATCTCCAGATAATAATGATTTTTTCCGAATAATGCGGCATAGCGTTCGGCAGTTTGCTTTGCAGCTTCAAATTCACCGTTCCGCAGCTTTCCTGCAACCTCGCCGGACATACATCCGGAAAGTGCGATCAATCCCTCATGGTGCGCGGAAAGCAGTTCCCAGTCGGCACGCGGTTTGGAATAGAACCCTTCAATGCTCGCTTTGGACACGATCTGCAAAAGATTCTGGTATCCCTGATTATTCTCACACAGCAAGATCAGGTGATACGGACTGCGGTCAGACGGCGAATCCTTATCAAAGCGCGTGCGCGGTGCTACGTATATCTCACAGCCGATGACAGGATGGATACCGGCATCCATTGCCGCCTGATAAAACTGCACAGCTCCGTACATCACACCGTGATCGGTCATTGCGACCGCGGTCTGTCCGTTCTCCCTGACACGCTCCATGAGTCTGTCAATGCGGCAGGCACCATCCAGAAGTGAATATTCAGTATGTGTATGAAGATGCACAAACGGTTCCATGCCGTCACCCCGATTCTCAGAATACTATTGTATCAGTCTTTCGCATTCTCTTTCTCTGCTTCGCCAAGCATCTCATTGATACCGCGGAACATCGCTTCCTGAAGCAGTTGAACATAATCCGGTTCACGGTTCGTATCCGCGATCAGCTTATCCAAAATATCCCGGAATACGCCTTCTACCAGCACCGTCACGCCCGGTACTTTTGCGCCTGTGGTGCTGTTTTTGTAATCCTGCTTCAAAAATGTGACTTTATGTTTCTGTTCCATTTTCAATTCTCCTTAAACAAATTTTTGACTGTCTGCGGCAGTCTGCGGATATCTTCAAGCACGGCATCACAGGCATCAACCTGTCCGAAACCGTATGCAGCATGAATAAACCGAACATCGGCCGTTTTGGCGGCATCTGCATCGCCCTGCGTATCACCGACATAAACACAGTCTGTGATTCCCTGCCGTTCCATAACAAGACGGATATTCTCGCCTTTGGATTTTCCCGTTCTGCCTGCACATTCGATATCGGTAAATGCATCGGCAAATTCAATCTGATTCAGATAGGTTTCGATATATCCAACCTGACAGTTGCTTACGATACCAAGCGTGTATTCCTTTGCAAGCTCACGGATAATTGCCTGTTCATCTGGAAACAGTACCGGACAGTCATCCGCTTTCGGATGCTCCAGATATGCGATTTCATCCACGCTGCACATTTTCAGGATCGCAACTCGTTCTTTCTCCGGTAAAGCCGGAAACATCATTTCAGCGATCACTTCCAATGTCTTGCCCATGAACCGATGCATATCGTCAACGGTAAACTGCTCTGTACGGTTCGTTTTTTCACGGATCGTCCGGTTCCACGAATCTGTCACCTGTTTCGAGGAATCCCAGAGTGTACCGTCTAGATCGAATAGAATGCCTTTTTTCATTATTAAATGGTTCCTTTCTGAAATGCGGATTGTTAAATATTGCTGACACTTACAAATTCCTGTGAGTCAAAGGTATTTTTACTGGAACTTGTATAGGTTTTGCCATTGACGACAAGCGTAAGCGTGTAGCAGTAGGATTCCGCAGAAGTATCTGCTTCGACGGTTAATATGACATCAGACATTTCCCAGTTATTCCCAAGAAACACGCGCACAGGGATCAAGGCAGTTTTCCCGTCAGCGTACCGGAACGAGATCTGAAACGGCTGTTCCCCGTATTCGCCGCCTTTACATTTGAATGAACAGCCGGATACTCCGGATTCAAAATCCGAAACGGTATTTTCCGCACCGCTTGCCATCGGCAGACCGTTCACATCCGTTTCTGTCAGCGCATACGGCAAGCCGTCAACATTCAGAACCACCTCACAGTTCATGCGCGGTTCTTTTGTAAAATGGCATTTCAGAAAGAAACCTGCATCCGTTTGATTCAGCAGGAAAAATCCCCCTGCTGTCACCAGAACAATTACGAACAAAAATACCAATCCGACTCTGTGTTTCTTTTGCACGACGATTTCTCCTCATTATTTTTGCAGTTCCTTGATTTTATCACGCAGATATGCGGCGTGTTCAAATTCAAGCAGACGCGCCGCTTCCTTCATTTGAGCAGTCAGTTCCGCGATCAGTGCTTCACGCTCCTGACGGTTCAGTTTCTTTGTGATCTTTTTCTCCGTCTTTTCCTTCGTTGAGATCTCAAGAACTTCACGTACATCCTTGACGATCGTGCGCGGAACGATGCCGTTGGCTTCATTGTAGGCAAGCTGCAAATTCCGGCGGCGTTCCGTTTCACGCAATGCACGCTCCATGCTGCCCGTGATCTCATCGGCATACATAATGACCTGTCCGCCTGCGTTACGGGCTGCTCTGCCGATCGTCTGGATCAGGGATGTTTCCGAACGCAGAAATCCCTCTTTATCCGCATCCAGAATCGCAACCAGTGACACTTCCGGCAGGTCAAGTCCCTCACGCAGCAGATTGATGCCGACCAGTACGTCAAACTCTCCGAGCCGGAGATCACGGATGATCTCCATACGTTCCACCGTATCAATATCGTGATGCATATACCGGACACGTACTTCCATATTTGCAAGAAATGCAGTCAGATCTTCCGCCATTTTCTTTGTCAGCGTTGTGATCAGGACACGCTCATTTCGATCAACACGAATATGGATCTCCGAAAGCAGATCCTCGATCTGTCCGATCACGGGCTTTACCCTGATTTCCGGATCAACCAGTCCGGTCGGACGGATCACCTGCTCGACCGTCTGTAATGCAAAATCCTTTTCCAATTTGCCCGGTGTTGCGGAAACATATAATGCCTCGTGTATTTTGCTGCGTAACTCGTCAAATTTCAGCGGACGGTTATCAAACGCGCTCGGCAGTCGGAATCCGTATTCAACAAGCGTTTCTTTCCTTGCACGGTCGCCTGCATACATTGCACCGACCTGCGGCAGCGTCACATGAGATTCATCCACGATCAGCAGAAAATCCTCCGGAAAATGGTCAAGCAGCGTACAGGGACGCGAACCGGCAGGACGGCGTGCAAGCACACGCGAATAGTTTTCGATGCCGCTGCAAAAACCGATCTCACGCAGCATTTCAATATCGTAATTCGTGCGCTGTGCAATGCGCTCTGCCTCCAGCGGACGATGATTTTCTTCATAGAATGCAACGCGCTCCGCCAGTTCATCCTGCAAATCCGATATCGCACCTTCCAGTTCCTCGCCGGATACGACATAATGCGATGCCGGAAAAATAACTGCGTGCTTCAGAACTGCAACTGTTTCACCTGTCAGCAAGGTCGCCTCCGTGATACGGTCGATCTCATCCCCGAAAAATTCCACGCGGATCATGCGCTCAGTCGTATTGACCGGACAAATATCCACCACATCACCGTGAACACGAAATTTGCCGCGTTCCAGTGCAATATCATTGCGCTGATACTGAATCCGCACAAGTTCCTCGATCAGCGTATCACGCGGCATCTCCATACCCGGACGCACCGACACCGACATTCCGCGGTATTCATCCGGCGAACCGAGTGAATAGATGCAGGATACCGATGAAACGATGATAACATCCGAACGCTCTGCCAGTGCCATTGTTGCGCTGTGACGCAGACGGTCGATCTCATCATTAATGGCAGAATCTTTTTCAATATAGCTGTCCGTACTCGGAATATATGCCTCAGGCTGATAATAGTCATAGTAAGATACAAAATATTCTACGGCATTTTCCGGAAAAAACTCCTTAAATTCAGAACAGAGCTGCGCTGCGAGTATTTTGTTATGTGCCAGTACAAGTGTCGGCTTATTTCGTGCAGCGATCACATTTGCCATTGTAAATGTTTTGCCTGAACCTGTTACACCGAGCAAGATCTGTTCATTCTTTCCGGTTTCAAATCCCTCAACAAGCTGCCGGATCGCTTTCGGCTGATCTCCGGCTGCCGCATACGGTGCATGAAGCCGAAATGGACGCTGTTCCTGTTCCATGCTGCCTCCTAATCAATTTCCAATCCGATAAATACGCCCTGTTCCCGCATAGATACAGCCGTATCACCGCTGACAACAACATGATCTGCAAGTGTGATGCCGCATTGATACAGAATCGGCACCAGATGCCTCGTCGCTGCGATATCCTCACCGGATACCATAGCCGTTCCGCGCGGATGGTTATGCGCCAGTATCATTGTATTGCTGTTGGCACGATATGCGAGTTCTGTCAGCTGCCGGACTGTCATCTGTGCCGCAGAAGGATGACCTTCGGAAACGGTCTCACAGCGGATCACACGCAGATTTTCGTCCAGCAGCGCCGCACGGACGATCTCACGCTGCTCGAACATATAGATATCCACAAAGAATTTGCAGACTTTGCGGTAATTGTCCAACACGATCCCGGTCATTTGCGATGCGGCATCATACTGCTGAACTGCACGGAACAGTGCGATCAGAACAGCCGCATTCTCACTGATTCCGGGTTCCTGCATCAATGCAGCCGGATCGGCGCACAGGACATCATGCAGACTGCCGTATCGTTCCAGAAGATTATGGGCAAGCTCATTGGTATCGCGGCGCGGAATGCCGTAATACAGCATCATCTCCAGAACCTCGTGCGGCTGAAAGCCTGAAAAACCCGTTTCCAGAAATCTGCGCCGCATTCTGCTGCGGTGTCCGCTGTGTACGGAATCTGCCATATCCGATGCCCCCTTCCTGCCTTATTCCATTCCTATCATACCAGATTTCATATCCTTTGTCAATGAACAAAAACCGATATGTACTGTCCATCACATTCGGAAGTGTTCTGGCGCTGATATGAAAAGAACTGCCGCATTGCGGCGGCAGCTCTCCATTCCTAATTTCCAAAAACAAAAGCGTGTGCCAGCCCGAACCATTCTCTGATCCAGTAGGTCGGCAAAAGGAATACCGATGTCGATGCTGATGCGGCATCACAGTGCGGCAGACCTTCCTCTTTGGCAAGATACTGCGCACGCATTTCATGAAACGCATCTGTTACGATCAACAGACTGCCGCTGATACCCTGTTCATCGAGGATCTGCTTGGAAAAGCGAAGATTCTCTGAGGTGCTTGTCGATTGATCTTCGATGAAAATTCTGGATTCTTCAATTCCCATTGCTGTCAGTTCACTGCGCATACATTCTGCTTCCGAGATCGTTTCATCATCACCCTTGCCGCCGGAAACGACTGCGACAATATCCGGATATGCCTGCATCGCTTCATAAGCCGCGTGTATCCTTTCAGAAAGCATACGGCTTGGTCTTGTACCGCGGACTTTGCAGCCGAGTACGATCACAGCCTGCGGCGTTTCCTTTGGCTTTCTGTATGCACTGCGCAGCATCAGAATGCTGAGGATCAGACAATACAGAACGCCGGCAAGGATCACGATTCCGCAGATACGCAGCGTGATCTTTCCTGCCCGATACGTATAGAGTTTATCAAGAAAAGCAGATATCCGCGCATTAAAAACTGAGAATATCAGCAGTATAACACTGCAAAAAAGCCCGAATGCATTGCCGATATTCGTGATGCCTGCCGTCATTGGCATAAAGAACCAGATGATCCCGAGTATACTGACAATGACCAAAATGACACGAAGAAAGGTGCTGTCGATTTGCAGCATATTACTTATCTGAGCAGATACGTGCAACGCCGTCTTTGATCGCAGCCTCTGCTACAGCCTCGGCAACAGCCTGTGCGACCTTCGGATCAAACGGATTCGGAATGACACAGTCCGGAGAAAGCTCATCATCCGATACACAGCCGGCGATCGCAGATGCGGCAGCGTGCTTCATGCCCTCGGTGATATCCGATGCGCGTACAGAAAGTGCGCCCTTGAAAATGCCCGGGAATGCAAGAACATTGTTGATCTGGTTCGGGAAATCGCTTCTGCCTGTTCCGACGACGAATGCACCGGATTCTTTTGCAAGATCGGGCATGATTTCCGGAGTCGGATTTGCCATAGCAAAAATAAACGGCTTGTCATTCATAGACTTGACCATTTCCGGTGTAACAAGATTCGGCTTCGATACGCCGATAAAGACATCCGCACCCTTCATCGCATCGGCAAGACTGCCGTGGAGATGATTCTTATTGGTACGCTTGGAGAGAGAAGTCAGTGCTTCAGAGGAGAGCTTGTCTCCTTCGCAGACGATGCCCTTGGAATTCAGCATAATGATATCCTGCACACCGATCGAGAGCAGCATTTCTGCGATGGCAACGCCTGCCGCGCCTGCACCGTTGATCACAATGCGAAGATCGCTGACCTGCTTGCCTGCGAGCTTTGATGCATTCATGATCGCTGCGGATGCAACGACCGCTGTTCCGTGCTGATCGTCATGGAACACCGGAATATCGACCATTGTTTTGAGCTTGCGCTCGATCTCAAAGCAGCGCGGTGCAGAGATATCCTCCAGATTGATGCCGCCGAAGCTGCCTGAGATCAATGCAACTGTTTTGCAGAATTCATCCGGATCTTTGCTGTCCACGCACAGCGGGATTGCCTGAACGCCGCCGAATTCAGAGAACAGCGCACATTTTCCTTCCATAACAGGCATTGCTGCAAGCGGTCCGATATCGCCCAGACCAAGTACAGCCGTACCGTCTGTAATGACAGCGACCAGATTTGCTCTGCCGGTCAGATCATAGGAAAGCGACGGATTTTTCTGAATTTCAAGGCAGGGACGCGCGACACCCGGCGTATATGCAACGGACAGTGCATCCTTATCCTTGATCGCGACCTTCGAGCGAATGTCGAGCTTGCCTGCCCATTCCTGATGTGCAGCAAGCGCTTTTTCCATAATATCCATAGAAAACAGACTCCTTTATATATTATAGGTTTACCGGTTTATTATATCACAAACCGGCAAAGAATGCAAGTCCTGCGCTTTTTTCTTTATAAAGATTTCCAAAAGAAATATGAACCGCAGACACAGAAACGACATTTCGGACAGATTCAACATACAAACCGTGAAAACAGCTGATCCGGCTCACACAGCCTGATCTCAGTTTCAGAGCTGCTGACCGGAAAATTCCGGTATAAATGATTCAGAGGCAGCCTCGCCCTCCTGCGTAAATGCATTTTCGATCCCGATCTGCCGCGCATACCGCACGACATTTTCATATTCCTTTGCAGAAACTTTCCTTGACAGAAGCGGATGCTCCTTCATTTGCGGCATCGGCGTATACTGATTCATGATGCTGTATCCGATCCGGTTTCCGTATGTCTGACAGAGATACCATAGGATCTGCCGCGATTCCTGCGCATGACCGGGCAGAACCAGATGCCGCACCTGAACGCCGCGCTTCATCAATCCGGTTTCAGGATCAATCTGCGGTGCGCCGCATTGCCGTACCATTTCAGCAAGCGCTGTTTTCGCAATATCCGGATAATCCGGTGCATTTGAATATTCCTTTGCCGTTTTGGAATTCAGATATTTGAAATCCGGCAGATATATGTCGATCAGTCCGTCCAGCATCCGGAGCATTTCAACGGATTCATAACCGCTGCTGTTCCATACAAAGGGGATATGCAGACCGTTTTCTCTTGCCTTTGTTATGATCGGAATAAGCTGCAACGCAAAATGTCCGGCAGTAACCAGATTGATATTATGAACGCCCTGTTCCTGCAAATCAAGAAAAATGCGGAGCAGTTCGTCATCAGATACAGTACAGCCGAGATGTGAAACCGCTATTTCATGATTCTGACAATATATACAGCGCAGATTGCAGCCGCTGAAAAAAACCGTTCCGGAACCGTTTGTGCCGCTGATCGGCGGTTCTTCCCAGATATGCGGAGCAGCTCTTGCAATACGTATCATTTCGGATTCTCCGCAGTATCCGCGCAGAACAGAACGGTCAACATTGCAGTTTCGCGGACAGAGTATACATTTATTCTGTTCCATGATGTACCTCACTATACGTACAGAATACCGTTCCGCCGTTTTTCAGAACAGATCGGATGTTTTGAATGATATATGCGCCCTGCATATTGTTCACGCTCCTTCCCTCATAGTCTATCACAAATCAGCACTGTTGTCAATCTCGAAGAATCAGACAAAATCCGACACTTTAGCTGTTTTCCCGAACTTGACTTTTTATTGCGAAAGTGTTATAATAGTGGAATAGAGAGGAGGGCTGATCTATGAAACAAGCAGGCATCAAACAGATCGCTGAAAACCGTAAGGCAAGACATGATTACTTTGTGCTTGAAACGTATGAAGCCGGTATTGCATTGGTCGGAACTGAGGTCAAGTCGATCCGGAACGGCAACGTCAATCTGAAAGACAGCTGGTGTTCGATTGAAGACGGTCAGCTTCTTCTGCGCGATATGCACGTTTCTCCTTATGAGAAAGGCAATGTGTTCAATAAAGATCCGCGCCGTGTCCGGCAGCTTCTGATGCATAAGCGCGAAATTCTCAAACTGTTCGGCACGCTGAAAACACAGGGCTTGACGCTGATACCGCTTTCCCTGTACTTTAAGGACGGCAGAGTAAAAGTTCAGCTTGGACTTTGCAAAGGTAAAAAACTTTACGATAAGCGCGAAGATGCTGCGATCAAATCTGCAAACCGCGATATTGACCGTGCTGTAAAATCCAGTATCCGGTAAAAAGGAGTTTCACTATGATTCAGCCAAATCCATTGCAAAAAGGCGATCGGGTGGCAATCATCAGTCTGTCAAACGGTATGCTCGGAGAACCGTATTGCGCACATGAACTTGAACTCGGGATGAACTGCCTGAAACGCTTTGGTTTAGAGCCGGTTCTGACGGAGAATGCACTTTCCGGTATGCAGATGCTCTGGGAACATCCAAAACTGCGTGCAGCCGACCTGAAAGCTGCATTTCTCGATGACGGCATCAGCGGCATCATCTGCGCGATCGGCGGTATTGATACATTTCGCACATTCCCCTATTTATTGGAAGATGCGGAATTCTGTCAGGCCGTCCGGGAACATCCGAAATTCTTTCTTGGATACTCGGATACAACGAACAATCACCTGATGTTCTATCGACTGGGATTACAAACATTTTACGGACAGTGTTTTCTCTGCGATCATGCAGAACTGTCCGGTGATATGCTGCCGTATTCCAAAGAACAATTTGAAAGCTGTTTCATGCCTTATCGCGGCAGGATCATAAAACCTGCCGACTGTTGGTATGAAGAACGCAGCGACTATTCTCCGTCTGCGATCGGCACAAAGCCGGTGAAACATCCGGAAATGCATGGATATGAGCTGCTGCAGGGTGAACCTGTTTTTGAAGGCGAACTGCTCGGCGGCTGCATTGACAGTCTGGCTGAAATGCTGCTTTCTGACTGCGGAAAAGAATATGCAGTTCTTTTTGATTCTTTACCGTTTATCAAGCCGTCTGTGTTTGATGAACAGGCTGCAGTCACACGCAAATACAGGATTTTTCCGAATGCAGCCGAATGGCGCGGAAAAATCTTATTTGCCGAAACAAGCGAAACTTCGCCGACTCCCGAACGGCTGCGTTTGTATCTGAATACGCTGAAATCAGAAGGTGTATTCAATTCGGTCAGCGGAATTCTTGTCGGCAAACCGATGAATGAGAATTATTATGAGGAATATAAAACAGTGTGGCGGGATGCAGTAAACGATCCTGCACTTCCGATTCTCTATAATGTCAATTTCGGTCATGCAGCGCCGCGTGCGATTCTTCCATACGGCGCCAAAGTGCGTGTCAATGCACGAACACAGGAGATCCAATTCCTGTAAAGTAGTTGACAAATCACCGCAAATGCAGTATAATATTATTGAAAAAGCATTCAGACTTTTCCACTGTGGGGGCGTAAAGGTTTCGACGGGGGCTGGGAAGTTTGATTGGCGAGCCGGGCGCATAACCCGTAAAATGTGCAACTTCTAAATTTAAACGAGAACAACGATTCCGTTTTGATGGCCGCTTAAGGCCTCCGTCAGCCCGGAGAGTACCGCGTATCCGGAGTCTGGCGTCATGACGCGGTGAACGTCTGCTGAGGACGCACATATTCAGCAGTCGCACAATGTGCTACCGATTCGTATAGCCTGTTTGTCGGCGCTGCGGAAAGGGAATGTAAAAGATAAACTACGCTCGTAGATGATTGGATGAAACGGTTTTCGGACAGGAGTTCAATTCTCCTCGCCTCCACCAAC
>JAZQOZ010000075.1:0-2665 GCA_045628085.1 Oscillospiraceae bacterium
GCTTCCTTGCAATGGAGCGTCTTGACGGCAAGCTCATTCTCCCCGAAGCAATCAAGACACTCAAGGTCAAGAGTGGCAGCGGTGCATGATCACTCTGGCTGAGACGAAAAACTATCTTCGTGTGGATCATACAGAGGATGACAAGTTCATCCTCTCGCTGATCGACACTGCCAAGCGGCTGGTACAGGACGTCGGCAGAATGGACGATGCGGCACTTGCGGTCAATGAGGAAACCACCCGGCAGGCTATGCTGTATACTGTTTCTTACCTCTATGAGAACCGCAACGGTGCTGACTACCACAAGCTGACGCTGACGCTCCGGGCGCTGTTATTTGCGCAGCGTGAAGGGGTGATCTGATGGAGATCGGAACGCTGAATCAGCGCATCGCCTTCCTCGAACACAGCACGAAGGTGGACGGCATCGGCAATCACACCGCCCGGTGGGAGGAGGTTTTCTCCTGCTGGGCTGCCGTGTCCGTAAAGACATCGACGGAAACGACCGAGGCTGGCGTGACGCAGGAAGTCATATCGCTGGAATTCACTGTCCGGCAGACACCCGATACCAAGCGCATCAATACCACCACGCACAAGCTGCGCTTCCGTGGTCTGGTTTATGACATAAACGGTGTACTGCCGAATTATAAATCACTCGACTATATGAAGATCACGGCGGGTACACGAAAGGCTGGTGAGCAGGATGACTTCGATTGATGATATGGCGGATGAGATCATGCGGGGGCTGACGGAATACGTCGACCTTGCCGATTCCGCCATGAAAGCGGCTGTGAAAAAGACAGCAACATCCGTCAAGAAGGAAATCTCCGCCAATGCTCCGAAGCGCAGCGGCAAATATGCCAAAAGCTGGACGACCAAAAAAACGCGGGAGAATAGTCATACTCTTGAAATGACCGTTCACTCCAAAGACCGCTACCAGCTTGCGCACCTGCTTGAAAAAGGTCATGCAAAACGGAACGGCGGACGTGTATCCGGCAAGCCGCATATCTCCCCTGCGGAAGCACACGGCGAGGAAATGCTCACGCAGCTTATCGAGGAGGCGCTGTCATGATTATGGCTTATACCTCATAATTGCATTTATCAGGAAAGCATTGTAATTTCTGAATTTGTCTGAGAAGTTTACACCAAAGGTGGACTGCCATAACATCATAGCCAATTGAGCACTTCAACCACGTATTAGAACAATTTTCTATGACAATATCACCCTTGTCATAAAGTTCGGCAAAAGAATCATTCGGAACGCCCCAACTATCAGAAAAAACTTTCTTTGAGATAATTATTTTTCCATCGCATATACGCTCGTCATTAAGATATTTTTTGTTATTATAGTTAAATGATGAATAGGCATATGTTACGCATTCATCATTCTCAAATAGCTTTTTGCAAAATGCACCATGTCCAACACTCATTATAATCAGCTCCTTTTTTTCATTATACATGATTAAAGGAGAAAAATCAATCACTGAAGGGGAAAAAATGACCTATGAAGAAATCAATGAAATGATGCAGGAGATCGGGATGCCGTTCGCTTATCATCATTTTGCCGAGGGCGAGTCTCCGAAACCGCCTTTTTTTATTTTCCTTTCACCCGGCGAGGACACCTTCGGCGCGGATAACTTGATGTATCACAGCTTCAAGCAGCTTGATGTGGAGCTGTATACGGATGAAAAGTCACCCGATACGGAAAGCCGTGTGGAGGAAGTGCTGACGCAGCACAATATCTATTACACGAAAACTGAAAGCTGGATCGAGAGCGAAAAGCTCTACGAGGTGCTTTACGAAATGGAGGTATAACAATGGCACTGCAGAAGAATAAGGTAAAATTCGGTCTGAACAAGGTTCACTGGGCAAAAATCACGGCATGGAGCGATGATGGCGTTCCGACATTTGCAACGCCCGTGCGTCTGCCCGGTGCAGTTTCCCTGAGTATTGACGCGAACGGCGAGAACGAGAATTTCTACGCTGACAACAGCGTTTATTATGTCATCAACAACAACGCAGGCTACGACGGCGATCTGGAGGTCGCACTCATCACCACCGAATTTGCAACGGCGATTCTCGGCGAACAGCTCGATGCAAAGGGTGTTCTGGTGGAACGCAACGATGCGGAAACATCGCAGTTCGCACTCATGTTCGAGTTTGACGGCGACAAGAACCACATCCGCCATGTGCTTTACTGCTGCTCTGCGTCCCGTCCTGCAACCGAGGGTGAGACTACCGAGGAAAGCAAGAGCGTCAAGACGGAAAAGCTCTCACTCAAGGCATCGGCGCTGCCCAACGGTCTGGTGAAGTCCAAGACCTGCGAAAGCACTGACCAGACCACCTACGATAACTGGTACAACGCTGTGTATATGCCGACTGCTGCAACCAACAACAGCACCGGCACTCGTTCCGCAGGCACAACCAAAAGCGGCAGCGCAACTGAGTAAGGAGGTACAGCATGGCTATTAAAAATACGATCACTGTTGACGGTATCGAGGTTCCGTTCAAGGCGAGTGCGGCTGTGCCTCGCCTTTACCGTATCAAGTTCCGCAGGGATATTTACAAGGACTTCGCCGCCCTTCAGACTTCCGTGCAGGAGGGTGACGAGGAAAGTTCTGCTCTTGACATCGAGAGCCTTGAGGTGTTTGAGAACATCGCCTACATCATG
>JAZQOZ010000076.1:0-18285 GCA_045628085.1 Oscillospiraceae bacterium
TATCATTTTCGGCACGAAGATTACGAATGTGTGCAAAAATCGGTGGCACAATATAATCAAAAGACAGCAATTCTGCTTCAGACGGTATGATGACAGGTACTTTGTTCAGATTAGCTTGGCTTATCTTCGGCTGAACAGCCCCAGTAACAATTGACTGAACATTTGTCAAACTGAACAGCAAATAAAGCGTTTCGACGGTAAAGCCATTTTTACCACTGATGATGTGAGCGTGATTGTTTACCCAGAACCTACCCTCAACATATTGCAAAATCGGAAAACCTTTGCTGTCGACAACAGTACCATCTTCACCAAGAAGTAGATAGACTCCTTCAAATAGATATCTGTCTACATAGTCCATCACAGAGGTAGCACCGTAGTACGGATAAATCTTTGCAAGATTAGCTCGTTCACGGCTTGAAAGAGGGATGCGCTTGGAATCATGCAGTTCTATGATTTCTTTAACTGTACCAAGATGCCAATCCGCAGGCATTACGCCGTCAAAAGGACACATATCTACAAAACGCTCTTTATAAAGAGCCTGTGCCTGCTGAAGTAAATTCTCGTTTATCTTTGTATTAAGTTCGATTTTATCATCCAACGCAGACAGCACGGAGGCAATCTGACGCTGTTCTTCTATGGATTCTGGGACATAGACTTCTATGCCTCGCATTGTTGTCCCTGAAACTTCCTTAAAAGTAGTACCGCTGCCAAGATTTTCAATTTTATCCTTGTTATACTTCAACAAGTAATACAGAAACATATAATCTGTATTCTTATTGGGAACAACACTCTTAAATCCCTGATTGGTACATACTTCCTGTTCGGCAATAGCTACATAACCAATAGGTGCTCTTGATGAAAAAAGCACGGTATGCGCTGGCATAAGTTGAGTTGAACAACTATTAAGTCCCTGCACTGTGATATTTCTTTCGCCACGAGATATGAAACGACCTGAAAAGCCTGCTAAATCTTTTGGTGTAATCCAAGATATAGTGCCACCCTCATAATTTTCCACTTTCTTAGTTGAGGGAGTTGCACCACCTACAACCGTTCCTAAATCACTTATGGTACAAGTTTTCCAATTAGATTTCATACCCAATCGCCCCCAGCTTCTTTCTGATCTCATCTTCGAGTTCATGGGACTTGGCGAACATATCCGACAGTTCCGAAGTCAGACGTGCCATTTTCTCCTCAAACGGCTCTCCATCGTCTTCCTGCTCCTCGATGCCAACATAGCGTCCGGGTGTAAGGATATAATCCTGCTTCTCGATATCCTGCAATGTTGCAACAGCGCAGAAACCCTTTACATCTTCAAGCGTACCATCTTGGAATGCGGCAAATGTGTCGGCGAGCTTCTGGATATCCTCTTCGGAGAAATCCCTGTGCTTACGGTCAACCATATGTCCCATTTTGCGAGCATCGATAAAAAGCGTCTTTCCTTTCTGCTTCTTGCCCTTTGTGATAAACCACAGTGTAACCGGGATAGTAACGCTATAGAAGAGCTGTGTCGGCATAGCAATAATTCCTTCAATGAGATCGTCCTCTATGATTTTTTTACGGATTTCACCCTCACCGCTGGACTGTGTAGAGAGCGCACCGTTCGCAAGCACCAGACCGATCTTTCCCTTCGGAGCAAGGTGGTGGATCATATGCTGAATCCATGCGTAGTTGGCATTGCCTGCAGGCGGAATACCGTACTTCCAGCGTACATCGTCAAGCAGCTTTTCCTGATTCCACGGATGATAATTAAACGGCGGATTCGCAAGAATGAAGTCAGCTTTCAGAGTCGGATGCAGGTCATTAGTAAAAGTATCTGCCTGATACGGTCCGAAGTCAGCATCAATGCCACGAATAGCCATGTTCATTTTCGCCATCTTCCATGTATCAGCATTTGCTTCCTGTCCATAAACTGAGATAGCTCCACGGTTATTAGAATGTGCTTGGATAAACTTTGCACTCTGTACGAACATACCACCACTGCCACAGCAGCAATCGTATACACGGCAATTATCGAAAGGACGCAGAATTGAAACGAGCGTTTTTACCACGCTGGACGGTGTATAGAATTCGCCGCCGCCGACGCCTTCTTTTTCAGCGAACTGTGCGATGCAGTATTCGTATGTACGACCGAGGAGGTCTTCGCTCTGCTCGGTATCGCTCATATCAATGTTGTTAGTGAAAATATCAACAACATCGCCGAGAACACGCTTGTCAAGATCGGGGCTGGCATAGTTTTTCGGAAGAACATTCTTCAGAGTTTTATTCTCCGCCTCGATTGCTCTCATCGCATTATCGATAATTGTACCGAT
This sequence comes from Oscillospiraceae bacterium, assembly GCA_045628085.1. Classification (GTDB taxonomy): domain Bacteria; phylum Bacillota; class Clostridia; order Oscillospirales; family Ruminococcaceae; genus Firm-04. The sequence goes on from JAZQOZ010000076.1 coordinate 2,310, forward strand.
CTCCGCTGTATGGGCAGCCGCAGCAATTGTACTCCAACGTGCCTCCTCCGGTACGAAGAATACATTTTCCATTGTATATGCATCACGATCATCTTCAAAGCCATCACCGTCTGCAACAAGTTCCTGATACCGCTTATCAAAAGCAGCAGAGATGTATCGAAGAAAAATCAGTCCGATGATTACTTTTCTATATTCAGCCGCAGGGATGTGTCCCCACAGAACACACGCTGCATCCCACAGTTGTTTTTCAAAGCCAATGTTGGCGTTTGTCTTATCAGCCATGCAAATAACCTCCATTGTGAAGTAAGCTTGGCGGCTTACTGTTTATCGTTTATGAATAGTTCAGGGACATTGCTGTATACAGCCTTTGCCTCTTCCTGAACGCTTCTTCTTGAACAAGCTAAAACAGACATATTTAGCTTTATACCATCTTCAGTATGCTCAACGTATTGACTTTCATGCTTGTGTATATATGTGGCAGCTTCAGATGAGAAACCGTTTTTCTGTAAAAGTATGCAAGTCTTGTCTGTTGTGCCGTATTCGACATACTCATACCAGTCATTAGTAAGGTATTCCTTGTTAGTATACTTTTTCAGTTCGGTAGATACACGCATGAAATAGTTTGATAACCTGAACAATAGAATATCATTTATATCGTTCAATGTTTCCTCAACCACTTTGTTATAGTGCTCTGCACAATCGACAAATGGGACGGATTCATGATTGATATAGATTTTTTTCCCGCGCTTATAATTAATGGCTTCTTCAATCATATATTTTGTACCTTTTCCGGAGAGCCATTGAATCAAAAAATTAGCGTAGAACCTTAATTTACTATGAGCACCATCTTTGATATACCCAAGCGTTCCTGACTCGTATATTTCCCAATCGAAAACTTCACACAACTTTTCTAAAAAATCAAGTGTAGCTTGATAATTAATGTTTCCGTAATAGTCTACACGAGGATATTTCAGACCGCCTTCAATCGCATTAACAAGAGCACTGACTTGATCCAGAGACAAGTTGATATCGTCGTCTGGCTCAGTCTTTCGTCCTGTAAATTGCTTTTTTATTAAGACAATATCCTCGGCTGTAATAACACACTCGAATTCTCGACTGATTCTTCCTTTACGACCGAGCATGATATCACGAAGCAATATATTTGCTGTTTTTCGCATAAGAGCGAAGCTTTCATCTGTTTGACCATTTAGTTTTTCAAGCTTAGTCTTTCCAGCTTTTAAGCATTCGCGGATGTATTCTTTTTCTTCATTGCTGATCGTGTTAATGGAAAGTATCTGTAGCTCTATATCTTTTCTGAGAAGAGTAACATAATTCTGAGGCTCAGTGTTTCCGTTCAGCAGACAGACCAGAAACGCATTTCCGTATAGACTGTATTGTAGCCTACCAACACGACCGATAAGATTTCTGAATTCGACCGCTGACATAGGAGATGAGCCATTTTTGTAATCTGTAATGAACAGATTATCAGCAGGAAGATTAACACCTTCTAATAAAGTACTGGTGCAGAAGATCGTATGTACACCGCCGTCTCGCTTCCGGAAAAGTTCTTCTATTCGTAGGCGAATGCTGGTAGGAAGATAGCCAACATGATATGCTACGCCTCTTTCGATAGTATCGGCAAGATAGTAGTGGTCGTGTATTTCCTCTCGAATTTCATCAGCAAGGGCGATCAAATCCGGATCATTTATCACTGGGAGAGCATCTGCGTATTCTCTTGCAAATTCAACGACCTTCCATTTGGCATTGCAATATACAAGGTTCTTTTTTCCAGCTCCCAACTCTATCAGGAAAGATTGCAATGTCATGCTCGGATCAAATGATGCAAGTGTGTGCAGTTCCTGCGTCAACGGATTATAATAGCCCAAGTCATGAGAACGTAAATCAATCAAAAATTTCTCTTGACTGACTGGTGTGTACGTTGATATATAGTGAGTACGTTCACCAGTTATCACACTGGGGACAAGTTCAAGGTAAACTCCGGGATTAGGTATATGCGGTGACGCAAAAATAATATGTGGGTGCGGTTCTTCTCGATAAAGCATCTCTACGATCTGATAGTAGAAAGCACTACGTCCTTCTTTGTCAGAGATTTTCTGCGCTTCATCAATGAACAGATAGTGTATCGGTATATCTGGATATCCGATCAGTTGATACATTAAGCGTTCCGGCGTCATTACGAAGATATATTTATGCTCGTTCTTATCCTGAAGGATAGCAGCACCCGCAGATGTGACAATTCTATAATCATGCGCTCGAAGCAAACTGCCGAGATTATCAGACAGCTCCTTCGATACCTCGTTTATCAGTGCCTTTGTCGGAATGATAACAGCGAAGTTGCAATTGCTTTCATTTTTGATTTGCTCCCTTATAAATGTGCGCATCACGAAGGATTTACCCATTGATGTCGGTCCCGAATAGCTGAAAAAGCTATCGCCAGCCATGTGGTCAAATACTTCTTTTTGAGAATCCAGAAAAAACTTGTCTTGCTCCGAAGGAATACGCAAATATTCTTTTATCGTTTCCTCCGATAGCCGTTCAAGGATTCCTGCTTCCTGATAATCAGGCGTACTGTTCTGCAAGCCGAGATAATTGTTTGTGCTTGCAAGCACGGAACCCATTACATATTCTATTTCCTTGTCGCCGGGGATAAGCTGATTCAAAAGTGTGACAATCTCCTGCGCCAAAGAACGATGCATTTCATATAGAGGTACCTGTACAGATTTTGAAAGCAGATCAGCAAAAGTTAATGCGTCTTCTGTGTACATCTCTTTCGGCGCAATAGTTTCAATATGAAATATTCGCAGGAAGTAGTTATGCAATAGCGCATCGTATATTTCACGCAGATACTCATTCTGTTCTAATCCGTGAAATATGGAATAGCCGAGCCTGTTGTTCTGTTCAGTCATTATCAAGCACCCCCCAACAGCTCGTCCATGATCTGCTTTTTGTCATTCTCCGCATCATTGAAAGGCAGGAAATAGAAGTAATACGAATGCATTGTCAGGTTTAGCTCTGTAGCCTTCTTTTCGATATATGGTACAGCCTCACGTATGTCAGCCTTCATTTTTTCAACAGCAAGTGTGCGGAAATCATCGTTGTCATCTTCGGATACATTTATAGTGTATCCTATAAAAATACCGAATGCCATATCTGGTGCTGCGGTTCGCTGCTTGCTCGGAATAATAATCTGTTTTAAACGTTCAGTGGTTTCTGGATCATAAGTGTTGTTAAAAAGTGTGCTCTCGACCATCTGACGTTCATTTTTTCGACCGTTTTTAATTACCGCAAGAACTTCAAATGCGGTATCTATAGCATCGATGATACTGCCACTGATACTGGATGCTCCAAACACAAGTTGGTAGCAGATTTCGCCGTTCACTTTTTTCTTCAGTAAGTGGACACTATCACTTTTGCTTTTGAACCTATGTGCTTCTGCTGTAATCTCTACCTTACTTAGAAGCTTTGGCGCATGAAGACCGCCCTCCATAAAAGTGAACAGCAACATTTCGCCCAACTCGTTACCAGTACCTTTTTCATCTGGCTGTCCGTTTTCTTTCATTAAACGCAGTGCTTTTATACCAATGCTCCGAGCTTTCTTTCGTTCTTCAAGGTTCTTGATCTGTGTGCGAGAGTATACATACATTCCTACGCTGTCAAGGAGATACTCATTAAGATATTCATAGTTGAAAGCAGAGTCAGAAATATCCAAATAATACAATCCGATACCACTTTTATTCTTTAGCGCAAGTGCTTCATCATGATCAACTTTCCGGAATACAGCCTCAAAGTCATCACAGTCCAGCGTTATGTCAAGTTCCTCAGTATCTATGATTTTGCTTTCTTCAAGTCTTATAAGGCTTCCGTCAAAGCCAGTTACATATTCTTCGGTTACTTCAGCAATGTCATTTTTTCCGGATTTATTCTCAACTTCAGTAGCCGTGAAATGGAAAATGTCTGCAAAGAAGTCAGCGGGATCAAATGCGCTCTTATATGCAAGCTCAGCTTTGGATAAGGAGCCGATCTTTGTATTGTCACTTGCAGTAGACAGTGCCATGTCCTGTAATGCAAGAATTGCTTGCGAGATCATGTCTACTTTCAACAGAGGAATCACATACTTGTTCATTCCAATGGATATCATCGAAAGATCAGTTTCTCTTACAGGCTTAATCACGCCCGTTGGAGAGAGATTATTGTCACAAGACATTAAGCGGCTGATATGTCCATCATCAGTTCCAATAACTGTATACTCATCAACAGTTTTTATAACAGCTTCACAGAGGGTTTTGTTATAGACTTTTGGCTTGGCACAAATTTTTAGTACTGTAATAAATGCCGCAAAACATAGTGTCATTATCTTACCCTCCGTTTTTCTTTATTTTTCCTCTTTTACAAAATCTATAAGATCGCCTATATTGCATTCCATGACTTTGCATATCCTGCCAAGTACATCCAAGCTGACGGCTTCGCCTCTTCCCATTTTCGCCATAGTGGAGGAGGTTATTTTTGTTTTCTCCATAAGGTCTTTTTTCATCATATTCTTATCAATAAGCAACTTCCAGAGCTTATTATAACTGTATACCATGATTCCGCCTCCTTCCTTTTAATAATCTATGAGCATTGGCAGGTAACACAATAATAAACTACATATTCTATTATAACATAAACCTCCACATTTTTCAAGATGAAATTTGCAATTTCGATAAAAAACTTTGAGAAATCGAAGTTGACGAAATCTCTATTCTGGAGTACAAGCGAATTACAAGTCTCGTACAAGTCAAATACATTTTATTTGTTAGCGTTTTCAGTTAGAATGGAGGCAAGAACAGAACAGTTAAGCACTGTTTGCTATGAATACAGGAGGTCAACATCATGACAATCACTGAGAGAAAAACAATGGAAAATCAGGCTTTTATTCTGATAAGCCGCATCAATACTCGATATGAACCGGAAGTTAGCAGCTCTGTTGTGACATTGCACAGCGGAACGCCGACCAGTGTCAGCTCTTGGGAGCTTAAAGCTATGCTGGACGATCTTCTCACAATCGAAAATGATCGATGATGAGGAAAGCCATTTTTGTGTCTGACAAATCGTTAATATATATTGGAGGACAAGTTCATTCCCGCCGGGTGGCGGTCAAATAAATATTTTTAAAGCCGGAGTGTGTACAGCTCAGGGCATAGGGATATTTCATACAGGACACCAGCATCTCTGGTGGTTCGGTATCGAGATAGCCTTGCTTTGCTGTACCCATTTTTCGGTGACGCAGGAGCTGGCATCTCGTCGGCTCCTGTTTTTTATGTCCTTTTTCCCTTTCTGTATCCGGCAGAAAGGACAAGCTATGACAAATCTACCGTTCGAGAGGAAAAGCAGAGTCAACACAAGCAGCGACAACTATCTGGATGCCAACGGCAACTATGTGTACACACGCATGGTGCGCCAGCCTAATGGAAAGTGGGAGCGTGAGGTTATCGACGTTGTGCTGCTGACCACTGAGAACATGGAGTGTCTCATCGTTCTGGAGGAGAACGACCACGATGTCGATCTGGCAGAACGCTATGATGCTGAGAACGCCGACTACGGCTTCCTTGCGCAGAAGGATGCAGACGAGGGCGATCCGTTCGACCGTATTGCAGTCCAGATGTTTGATGATGACGCTACGGAACATCCGGGCATGGAGAAGGTTCTCGCCTTCATCGAAACGCTCACACCTGCACAGCAGGATTTGCTGTACGCCCACCTCGGCGAGAGGAAGTTCCTCGAAGATATCCGCCGAGAGGAAGAAGCTGCGACCGGAAAGAAGATCACCAAGCAGGCGATGCATAACCGCTGGAACAAGATCATCGCAAAAGCGTGTAAATACTTCGGTGTTGAGAAGCCGAAGCAGGCGCACAAGCAAGGGGGTTGACTTTTTCGACTTAGGGTGAAAGGCAGGTGAGACACATGAAGCACAAGGTCAAAATCGCCGTCTCCAATGGCGGCAAGAAAACACAGGTGTTGACCAGCGGCAGCATCAGACTTCCGATGAGACTTCTCCGCTGGCTGCTCGGCGACTTCTGCGAAATCCTTATCCTGACTCCCGGCAAGACGGTTCAGGGTGTGGAAATACAGGAAGTCACCGAGGGGGTTGACTTTTCCGGCTAACTATGAAAGGAGTGAAAATCATGGACAAAATGATTGAAATGATCAATGCTCTTAACGCACTGACGAAAGCCGTCAGTGCGCTGACAGAGAAGATCACAAGCGAGTACCTCAACACTTTCGAGACCATCTACGATCCTGCGGAGGACGAGCCGCAGGCAGCGGAAGCACCGAAGGAGCAGCCCGCACCTGAACAGAAGGCAGAGACTGTCACCTTCGTGCAGCTCCGCAGCCGCCTTTCGGAGATATCCCGCAGCGGCAAGACGGCGGAGGTCAAAGAACTGATCGCCAAGTACGGTGCATCCAAGCTCTCGGATATTGCCGAAAGCGACTACGCCGCTGTGCTGGCAGAAGCGGAGGGATTGTGATGCCCGGAACACACGCGATTCTGTCACCGTCAAGCAGTGAACGCTGGATCAACTGCCCGCCTTCCGCAAAGGAGAACGCGGGCGGTGATACCAGCAGCACTTATGCGCAGCAAGGAACTGACGCACATGAGTTAGGGGCTTTCAAAATCGAAAAGGCACTGGGACATCGTGTGCGTGATCCCACCGATGACCTTACCTACTTCGACGAAGAAATGGCAGAATGCACTGACGCTTACTGCGAATTCGTCATGGAGCAGGTGCAGGAAGCTAAGCAGTCCTGTCCCGATCCGCAGGTATTGGTCGAGCAGCGTCTTGACTTCACGCGCTGGGTTGCTGAGAGCTTCGGCACCGCTGACTGTATTATTGTCGCCGACGGCTCGATGACCGTCATTGACTTCAAATACGGTCTCGGAGTTCTTGTCGATGCCGATGGCAACAGCCAGATGCGGATGTATGCGCTCGGCGCTTTGAATCTCTTCGAGAGCCTGTATGACATCCAGACCGTCCGCATGATCATCTTCCAGCCCCGCCGTGATAATGTCAGCATTGCGGAGGTCACGAAGGAGGGACTGCTCGGCTGGGCGGAGGAAGTCCTTATCCCTGCTGCGGCGCTTGCGGCAAACGGCGACGGCGAATATCGTGCGGGCAAGCACTGTCAGTTCTGCAAGATCAAGGCAACCTGCCGGAAGCGGGCGGAGTACAATCTCCAGATGGCACAGTACGACTTCGCCGTACCGGACACACTTGCCGATGACGAGATCAGCATGATCCTCGACCGTGCTGACACTTTCATCGGCTGGGTGAACGATGTCAAAGCCTATGCGCTCGAACAGGCTATCAGCGGTAAGCAGTACCCCGGCTTCAAGGTCGTGGAAGGACGCAGCAACCGCAGATACACAAACCCCGATGCTGTTGCAGCGGCTGTCACCGATGCGGGCTACGATCCCTTTGAGAAAAAGCTCATGGGCGTGACCGCAATGACCAAGCTGCTCGGCACCAAGAAGTTCAACACCTTGCTCGGCTCTTTGATCGAAAAGCCGCAGGGCAAACCCACACTCGTACCAGAGTCGGACAAACGCCCGGCATGGACAATCAATGATTTTCAGGAGGAAGATTAACATGGCAAAGATTATCAATCCCACAAAGGTCGTTACTGGCAAGAACACCCGCTTCAGCTACCTCATCGTGAATGAGCCGAAGGCAATCAACGGCGGCACACCGAAGTACAGCGTGAGCCTCATCATTCCGAAGTCCGATACTGTGACCGTCGAGAAGATCAAGGCTGCAATCAAGGCGGCTTATGAAGAAGGTCAGGGTAAGCTCAAGGGCAACGGTAAGTCCGTCCCGCCCCTTAAGGCAATCAAGACTCCGCTGCGTGACGGAGACGAGGAGCGTCCTGACGACGAGGCATACGCAGGCTGCTACTTCATCAACGCTAACAGCGCTACCAAGCCCGGTGTTGTGGATGCTTCCTGCCAGCCGATTCTCGATACCAGCGAACTGTACTCCGGTATCTACGGCAGAGCGTCCATAAACTTCTACGCATTCAACACCAACGGCAATAAGGGCATCGCCTGCGGTTTGAACAACCTCCAGAAGCTCCGTGACGGTGAGCCTCTCGGCGGAAAGTCCCGTGCTGAGGACGATTTCGCAGACATGGACGATGATGACGACGATTTCCTTTCGTGAGGTGACGGTATGAATACAGTATTCACGATGATTATGGGTGTGTCCGGCTGCATTATGATGCTCTGCTGGACAACCATTTCGATCACTATTCTGATCGACACCTTCAAGAACCGTAAGAAATAACAACGCAATGTCGGGAGGGCGACTGGCGGGATACCGTCCGGGTGGGTTTAAGGATGTGATGACAATGAAAACGCTGGAACTGGATCTCGAAACATTTTCTGATGTTGACCTGCTCTCCGCTGGGGTGTATCCCTACGCGGAGTCTTCGCAGTTTGATCTGCTGCTGTTCGGTTATTCCGTTGACGGCGGTGAGGTGCAGGTGGTCGATGTCGTGAACGGAGAATGTATCCCTGATCATATACTGAAAGCCCTGACGGATGATTCCGTCCTGAAATATGCCCATAACGCTTCCTTTGAACGTATCTGCCTGTCGGTGTATCTGCGCAGGCACTATCCTGAATATTTCCGTTCCTATAGTATCCCGGAAGACTCTGTCAGCGGATACCTCGATCCGGCTGCTTGGCGCTGCACGATGGTGTGGGCTGCCTATGACGGTCTGCCGCTATCGCTCCGGAATGTCGGTGCTGCGCTGCATCTGGATTCGCAGAAGATGGACGAAGGCAATGCTCTGATCCGCTTTTTCTGCGTTCCGGATAAAAACGGTGTACGTCATTATCCTGCGGAAGCGCCGGATAAATGGGAAGTGTTCAAGCAGTACAACAAACGTGACGTCGAAGTCGAAATGGCAATACAGCAGAAGCTGTCACGCTTTCCGGTACCGGAGGCTGTCTGGGATGAATATCATCTCAGCGAGGAGATCAACGATCGCGGCATCCTGATAGATATGCCGCTGGTGGAACAGGCAGTTCGCATAGATGCGCTTACAAAGACAGCGCTTATAACGGAGCTGCAGAACCTGACCGGTCTTGAGAATCCAAACTCCGTGCAGCAGATGAAGGGCTGGCTTTCGGAACACGGCATCAATACGGAGTCCCTCGGCAAGAAGGACGTGCAGGAGCTTATGAAAACAGCTCCGTTGGAGCTGAAGCGTGTATTATCGCTCCGGCAGCAGCTTGCTAAAAGTTCTGTCAAGAAGTATACGGCAATGCAGACTGTCGCTTGTTACGATCACCGGGCGCGAGGCACATTTCAGTTTTACGGAGCAAGCCGCAGCGGTCGTTTCGCCGGAAGGTATATACAGCTTCAGAACCTGCCGCAGAACCATATTGAAGATCTGGCGGAGACGCGGGAACTGCTTAAAAGCGGCGACTATGAGGCTATGCAGCTTCTCTATGATAATATTCCGGATACACTGTCGCAGCTAATCCGCACGGCGTTTATTCCCCGCGAGGGATATAAGTTTATCGTAGCTGACTTCTCCGCTATTGAAGCTCGCGTGATTGCATGGCTTGCCGGGGAGCAGTGGCGTATGGATGCTTTTGCCAACGGAGAGGACATCTATTGTGCGTCGGCATCTAAGATGTTCGGCGTTCCGGTCGTGAAGCATGGCGTCAACGGTCACCTACGGCAGAAGGGCAAAATCGCGGAGCTGGCTTGCGGCTACGGCGGCTCGGTCGGTGCTATGAAAGCTATGGGCGGCGATGATCTCAACCTCACCGACGCTGAACTGAAACAGATCGTGGATGATTGGCGCACTGCATCTCCGCATATCACTGAGCTGTGGTGGGCAGTCGATGATGCGGTAAAGACTGCGATCAGGAAGAAAACCACCACAGAAACACACGGACTCCGCTTTATATACCAGAGCAAGATGCTCTTTATAGAGCTTCCGTCAAAGCGCCGTCTTGCCTATGCGCATCCGGCAATTGGTGAGAATCAGTTCGGCGGCGAATCCGTGACATATATGGGTACCGGAACAAACAAGAAGTGGGAACGCATCGAGAGCTACGGTCCGAAGTTTGTCGAGAATATCGTACAGGGCATCGCCCGCGATCTTCTCTGCTACAGCATGAATACGCTGTCGCACTGTTTTATAGTAGCAACGGTGCATGATGAAATGATTATCGAATGCAGCCCGGACGTATCGCTGGATGTTATCTGCGAACAGATGGCACGAACACCTGCATGGGCAGCAGGTCTGCTCCTGCGGGCTGACGGATATGAGTGCGAGTTTTATAAAAAGGACTGATTGTTTCGTCCAAAACGCTCCTGATTCTGTAGTGGGTTGTAGAGCAGAGATGCTCACCCCACTTCTGGGGCATCAAGAATATGAGAGGAGTTTTATCATGCAGACTTTGATCCCTATGGATGACTTTGGCGTGTTCGTTGATAAACATGATACCGCCAGAGTTGACAGTCGTTTCGTGGCACGGCTGTTTGAAAAAGACCATCGCCATGTTCTTAGAGACATCGAAAACCTCGATTGTTCAGAGAAATTTAGACAGTCCAATTTTGGGCTCTCCTCCTACATCAGTGAACAGAACAAGAAACTGCCCTGCTATGTGATGACTCGTGACGGATTTGTTTTTCTGGCAATGGGCTATCGTGGCAAGAAGGCTGCACAGTTCAAGGAGCTGTATATCCGGCGCTTCAATGAGATGGAAGCTTTCATCAAAACGCTGGTATCTGCAAGGCAGGAGTTTCCGCTGCTGACTGAAAATATCCGTCTGCTCAACGATGATCCGAAGCCGTATCATTTCAGCAATGAGTGCGATATGCTCAACCGCATTGTTCTCGGTATGACGGCAAAACAGTTCAGGGTATTGCACGGCATTGAGAAAAAGACCAGCATTCGCCCGTACTTGACGCAGGAACAGATCGACCTGCTGGAAACGCTGCAGAAGGTCGATATCGGCTTGTTGGTGTCTGTTCCGGATTATCACGAGAGAAAGCGTTACCTTGAATGGTACACCGCAAAGATCAATAAGGAGGATTGACCTATGTTTTATGTGAAGGAAAAGACCGATGAGATCGAGGTTAAGGTGGAGTTGAACAGCGAGAACGTGTTCTGCTCCTGCCCGGACTGCGGCAAGGAAGTCGCCGTTGATCTGTCGTGTGTGTTTGCCGACGGTCTGGGCGATATGTACGGCACGGCAGTCCTCTGCAACGAATGCGCTTGGAAGAGACTGCACGTGAAGCTGAAAAGAAAAGAGGGATGATATGAAATACAGTATTGAATGGTTTTATGCGCTGGTCAGCGGGAAGCTGGTCAAGCCGGAGAACGTCTATGTGAAATGCCCCCGCTGCGGGAAGCTCTGCAATAAGGGCTGTGACAGAAAGCCCTGCGGCAGGAACGAGGTGAAGCATGGCTGATTATTATAACAGCGAAGGCTATGCAAGTCCGACGGAACATGAGGCGTTCACCCGCATCGAGAAGGAGGAGAAGGCTGCGGCGAAAGCTGCCGCCTTCCGTCCGGTCGTGTACATCTGTTCGCCGTACTCCGGTGATACGGAGAAGAACGTCGAGAACGCTAAGAGGTACAGCCGCTTTGCTGTTGACCGGCACTACCTGCCTGTCACGCCGCATATCTACTTCACGCAGTTCATGGACGACAGTGTTCCGGAGGAACGGGATACAGCCATTTTCATGAACTGGGTGCTGATGAGCAAGTGCGTGGAGCTGTGGGTGTTCGGCGACACGGTCAGCTCCGGCATGAAGGCAGAAATCGAACGGGCAAAGCGCAAGCACATGAAAATCCGTTATTTTACGGAAGAACTGGAGGAAGTATGCAAGTAACAATTTTTCAGGCGGACTGCCTGCACCAGTCTGCAAACTGTAATTATCCGCACAAAATGGTCGTGACCTCAGAAGCGGACATGGCTAAGGTGCAGAGCCGTGACCATGTGTGTGCGGAGTACGAAAACGGCTACCGCAGCAAGGATAGTTTCGTTGTGTCGGACAATCTCCCGATGGACTGCGACAACGACCACAGCGATGATCCCGATGACTGGATCACTCCGGAGAAGCTCGATGCTCTGCTCCCGGATGTACCATATATCCTTGTTTTCAGCCGCAATCACATGAAGCCGAAGAACGGTAAGGCTGCCCGTCCCAGATTCCATGTATATTTCCCGATTCATGTGATCAGCGATGCTGACGCCTATGCTGCGCTGAAGCGCAAGATCTACGATGCATTTCCGTTCTTCGACGGCAACGCTCTCGATGCGGCGCGTTTCCTGTATGGCTCTCCCGGCAGCGAGGTGCTGTGGCATGAAGGCAGTCTTTTCATCGAGGATTATCTGACGCTCAGCGCAAAGGCAGCAATCCCGCAGGGAAAGCGCAACGCTACCATGTCGCATTATGCGGGCAGAATTCTGAAGCGTCTTGGTGTGACGGATAAGGCATATAAGAAGTTCCTTGAAAAGGCCGAGGAATGCGATCCGCCGCTTGAACAGGAGGAACTGGACAAGGTCTGGGCAAGTGCCTGTAAGTTTTACAGGAAGGTCGCAGCCTCTCCGGACTATATCCCGCCCGACGAATACACGGGAGATTCCCTGAAACCGGACGATTTCTCCGATATCGGCGAAGCCCGCACCTTTGCAGCGGTGTATGAGGGCGAGGTCTGCTATACGGAAGCGACCGGATTCCTGCGCAACAATGAGATTTACTGGATGGAATCCCGTCAGCGTCCGATTGCGGCAATGATGGAACACACCGATGCGCAGCTTGAGGAAGCAGGCGGTCTGATTGAAGGGGCGCTGGACAGGCTGGAAGACCTCGGCATTCCCCGTGGACTGGCTATGGCTGGCGGCAAAAAGCTGCTGGAGGCTATGAATTCCGAGCAGGTGGCGGTATACAGCGAATATGTGAACGCCAAGTCCTACTACGCTTTCGTGATGAAATGCCGCAATATGAAGGGGCTGAAAGCTGCAATGGAGGCAGCCATGCCGCTGCTGGAAAAGCAGCCGGATGATCTGGACAGCAATCCCTTCCTGCTGAATACACCGACTGACACCTACAATCTGACCGAAGGACTGACAGGCACGAAGGAACACGATCCGGAGGATTACATCACGAAGGTGACGACAGTATCACCGGACGACGTGGGCGCAGACATCTGGCAGGACACCCTTGACCTTATCTTCTGCGGTGACAAAGATCTCGTCGACTATGTGCAGCGCATTGTCGGCATGGCGGTGATCGGAAAGGTGTATATCGAAGCCCTCATCATCGCTTACGGTGAGGGCAGAAACGGTAAGTCTACCTTCTGGAACGCAATCGCCCGTGTGCTTGGAAGCTATGCGGGTAATATGTCCGCCGATGCACTGACCGTCGGCTGCAAGCGCAACGTCAAGCCGGAAATGGCGGAGCTGAAGGGCAAGCGCCTGATTATCGCCGCCGAGCTGGAGGAAGGTATGCGTCTGAACACCAGCGTCATCAAGCAGCTCTGTTCTACCGATGCGGTGTATGCGGAGAAGAAATATAAGGCTCCGTTCAGCTTTATCCCCAGCCATACGCTTGTGCTTTATACCAACCACCTGCCGAAGGTGGGTGCCTCTGATGCAGGAACGTGGCGTAGACTGATCGTTATTCCGTTCGGTGCCAAAATCGAGGGCGACAGCGATATCAAGAACTTTGCCGACTATCTTGTTGACCATGCAGGCGGAGCAATCCTGTCTTGGATTATCGAAGGTTCCCGCAAGGTTATCGCAGAAGGCTTCAATATCAAGCCGCCGAAAGTGGTGCGTGATGCCGTTGCTGCATACCGTGAGGATAACGACTGGCTCGGAAGATTTCTGGACGAGAACTGCGTGATGGATTCGTCATATCAGGAGAAGTCCGGAGATCTGTATAAGGCTTACCGCAGCTACTGCATCAATATGCATGAGTACACCCGCAGTACGGGAGATTTCTATGCTGCTTTGGAGCAGGCGGGCTATCACAAGCAAAGAACCAATAAGGGCGTGGTCGTTTATGGGCTGATGCTGAAAAGCGACGAATTTTCTGAAGAATATCCAGATTTTCTGAATTAAAGGTGACGATGGTGACAGTCTTTTCTGTAAGTTATATATAGGATATTTTTTTAGAAAAAATCATCTATATAAAGTTTATGAAAAGACTGTCACCAGTTACACCGGAAAGGTAAAAACATGAGAGAAAAGACCGTAGAATCGAAGTTTACGAGTGCTGTCAAGGCAAAAGGCGGTCTGGCGGTCAAGTTCACGTCTCCCGGATTTAACGGGATGCCTGATCGCTTGGTGATGTTCCCCGGCGGCAGAATTGCCTTTGTGGAGGTCAAGGCTCCCGGAGAGACACCGCGACCTTTGCAGCGGTCACGATTGAAGCTGCTGAGGCGGCTGGGCTTCAAGGCATTCGTACTGGATAACCCTGAGCAGATCGGAGGGATTATTGATGCAATACAATCCACATGATTATCAGAAATATGCTATCGACTTCATCGAGACACACCCGCAGGCTGCCGTTCTCTTGGGTTGTGGTTTAGGCAAGACGAGCATTACGCTGACGGCACTGAACGACCTGATGTTCGACCGTTTTGAAGTCCGCAAGCCCCTGATCATCGCCCCCATTCGTGTATGCAGAAATAGCTGGGCAGCGGAGATCGCAAAGTGGGATCACCTGAACGGCATGACGTACAGCCTGATTCTGGGAACGAAGGAGCAGCGCCTTGCTGCTCTCCGGCAGAAAGCTGATCTGTATATCATCAACCGGGAAAACGTTCAGTGGCTCGTTGAAAGCAGTGGGATGCCGTTTGATTTTGATATGGTGGTTATCGATGAAATGTCCAGCTTCAAAAATCATCAGTCCAAGCGTTTCAAGGCGCTGCGGAATGTCCGCCCCTTTGTGAAGCGTATCATCGGGCTGACGGGTACACCCTGCAGCAACGGACTTATGGATCTGTGGGCGCAGTTCCGCCTGCTGGATAAGGGACAGCGTCTTGGCAAGCGTATCGGGCAGTACCGTGATGCCTACTTCAAGCCGGACTGGAACGGATACACCTATTCGCTTCTGCCGGGTGCGGACAAGGCAATCTATTCCAAAATCGCTGACATCAGCATTTCTATGAAAACAACCGACTATCTTCAAATGCCGGAACTGATCTCCGTTTCCGTTCCGGTCTACCTTGACGCATGGGAAATGGAGCGATACAGCAAAATGGAAAAGGATATGGTGCTGCCGTATATGGGCGAAGATATCACGGCGGCGAATGCAGCAGTGCTTTGCGGTAAGCTGGTGCAGCTTGCAAGCGGCTGTATCTATACGGATGACAGCGAGGCAATGCTTGTTCATGACAGGAAGCTGGATGCACTGGAAGACCTGATCGAGGCGCAAAACGGCAGACCTGCACTGGTCGCTTTCTGGTATCAGCATGAACGTCAGCGTATCATGGATCGTTTCGAAGGCGCAAGAGAGCTGAAGACCGATCAGGATATTGCCGACTGGAATGCGGGCAAGATTCCTATCGCACTGATACAGCCGTCCTCCGCAGGTCACGGTCTAAACCTCCAGTCCGGCGGCAGCACACTCATCTGGTACACGATGCCGTGGTCGCTGGAACTGTATCAGCAGACGAACGCCCGCCTCTGGCGACAGGGGCAGCAGTCCGAAACGGTCGTCATCCACCACCTCGTTTCGGTGGGAACGATCGACGAGGATATCATGAAGGTTCTGGAAAACAAGGACAAGACACAGGCGGCGATGATGAAAGCCGTGAAAGCGAGGGGGAAGGAATGAAAGAATACTGGGAGCAGGCAGAGCGCCTGCGGAGACGCATAAACCGGAAAATCAATGAAATCCATGTTCTGCGGCAGCGGGCTGAGGGCATGAACGGTTCAGG
>JAZQOZ010000077.1:0-8840 GCA_045628085.1 Oscillospiraceae bacterium
AAAAGGCTGTGATTCGATCACACTGGATGCCTGTTTGACGATGAATCCCTCACGAATCGTGATGATCTCATGCAATCCGGCAACTGCGGCGCGTGATGCGGCTTATCTCTGTGAGAAAGGGTATTCGGCAGATGTCCTTCGCCCTGCCGATTTCTTCCCCAGAACCGGACACGTTGAGTGCGTAGTATTGATGTCAAGGGATAAGGCGTAAAAGCGCCGATTTTACGGCAGTTTTCGGCTATACAGTCAATCTGCGAAGTCAACCCTAACCGGCTTTTTACTGTATTTGGAAAAACATCTACGAACTGAAATCGCCTGACAACCAATCTGCTCAGTGAGATTAGTGCGCAGATTGGATAACAGAGGGTTCGATACTTCGTAGATTGGTTGTCATTCGTCAAAATGTACAAAGTGGAAACAAGTCCGTAATAAACAGCCCCGCATCACTGAACGCCAGTGATGCGGGCAACCGCAATAATCTCAAATTGTGATTCAATTGGTTGAAAAATAGGGTTGAGTGTGTGGAAAGGTTGTAACACTACCAGAATAACAGCAATACAGGATAACAATACGGAGAAGCCTTGGAGGTGAGCCGAGATGTTTATAAAACCTGAAAAAGAGAAATCAAAACCTAAACAGTCTAAATCTGTGAAATCAGGCACTATGCCCCCCAAAAATATGAAGCCAAATGAAATTATGCCACAGGACGAGTTCATGCGATTATCCAGAGATTATGTGCTTGAACACGAAAAGCTGACGATACTATCACGGGAATATGTAATTGAAAACGGGATCAACTGGGACGATGATAGTGATATCGGCTTTGATTACTACGGCGACAGGGTATGTGATCTATCAGCAGATGAGGAAGTTCCGTTTACCGGACTGCTGTACGAACTATATGATGACGGAAGCCTTTGGTGGTATGGTTATTATGAGGACGGGCTTAAAACCGAAACCAATGTCCGTTTCTATCCGTCAGGTGAGATATGTGAATACAGCGAAACAGGAACACATTATCAATGGTACGAAAGCGGACGAATCTGGAAGTATTTTTTTCGGATAAGTGCAACCCAGTATAAGCTATACAAATGGTACGAATCAGGTCAGCTCAAAGAGTATTCTTTCCGCAATAAGAGTACGACCTTGCATGATACATATGAGTGGTATGAAACCGGAGAAATCAAAAAGTATAAGAGCGACGATGGACGTTACTGTATTAAGTGCATCGAGTATGACGAGGCGGGAAACATCACAAAGTGTATTGACAGAACAAAATAGAACTGAGAGCAACCATACAGAGGTGAATGACGTTGAATACAAAAGAAATGCAGGAAGAATTTCTGAGACAGCAAAACGAGCTGCGTGACAGGATAGAACCGGTTGACAAATTCGATATGGACAGCGTGAAGCTGATCGCAGGCGTTGACCTTGCCTATTGGAATAAGGGCGACGAAGAATATGCGGTCTGCTGTATCGTAGTCATCGACTTTGAAACACACGAGGTCATTGAGAAACAGCATTATAGCGAAAAAATAGAAGTCCCGTATATGCCGGGATTCCTTGCGTTCCGTGAGCTGCCGCTTATACTGAAAACTGTGGAATTGCTCGAAGCAAGCCCCGATATTTTCATATTTGACGGCAACGGCTATCTGCATCCACGGCATATGGGAATTGCCACTCATGCGAGCTTTTATCTGAATAAGCCGACTGTCGGTATCGCAAAAACATATTTCCGTGTTGATAAAAAGACCGACTATACAGAGCCGAAAAACGAAGCAGGCAGCTATACGGATATAATCATAGACGGCGAAGTATATGGCAGAGCGCTGAGAACTCACAAAGATGTCAAGCCGATATTCATATCTATCGGAAACTTTGTATCTCTTGACACTGCCTGTGCTCTTGCGATGAGACTTACAGATAAGGAGAGCCACATCCCGATTCCGACAAGATTGGCAGATCTGGAGACGCATATTGCAAGAGAAGCGGAGAAAAATCAATAGTACAAAGAACACATATATTAAAAACAAAAAATCCCCCTCACCAAGCAAGGAGCATCTCAGCTTCCTGCCTGATGAGGGGGATCATATCATCATATTCTATTTCTCCACGCTGATCGTCACGCCCGATTTGAACCGGAACTCCAAGTAGCCATCGTGGACGGTTACTTTTTCCAGCAGTTTCGTCACCAGAGATTCATCAAACTCCGTGATCTCACTCGGCTGAGACCGGATGAATTTCTGAAGTTCTTTTATGCGTTTCGTGTGTTCCTTCTGCGTAGCATCGTCCATGCCCTTCTGCTCCTGCAGCTCACGCAGGCGCAGGATTTCCTCGGTGATGTCATCGTAGTTCTCCCGGCGCTCCGTCCGGTTGATCAGTTCCCGCTGCAGTTCAGCCATTTTTGCTGAGAGGGCTTCCGCCGACATGGGATTTGCTGAATTGATCGCAGCTTCAAGGTTCTCCCGCAGCCTGTTCAGGTAGGTTTCGCTATCATCGACCATTTCGTTGAGGGCTTCAAGGAATGCCGCCTTTAAGGTTTCCTCGCTGACGGTTCTGGCACGGCACTTGTCCTTCTCCTTCAATCGGGTAACGCAGCGCCAGACGACCGACTTCTTGCCCCGGTTGTTCCAGTGTATTCTGCGGAACTGCTCTCCGCAGCCAGCGCAGAAGATTATCTGCGAAAATGCGTGGTTGGCGCTATAGCCCTTCTTTCCGCCGAACGGGAGCTGCGTTCTCGCTCGTCGTACCATTTCTTCCTGCACCATCAGGAATGTCTCTTTCGATATAATAGCTTCGTGGTCGTCCTCGACATAGTATTGCGGCACGATGCCGGAGTTCTTTACCCGCTTTTTACTGAGGCAGTCCACGGTGTAGGTCTTTTGCAGGAGCGCATCTCCCATGTACTTCTCATTTCCGAGAATCAGGCGTATGCTGTTATCATGCCATTTTGTGCTACCGCGAGCATTCGGAATACCATCACGCTGCAGTCCCTGAGCGATCTTTTTGCAGCTTGCGCCCTCAAGGTACTCCCGGAAGATACGCTTGACGATTTCCGCCTGTTCCGGATTGATGATCAGGTGTCCTTCATCATCCTTGTCATATCCAAGAAAGCGGCGGGCATTGACCATCACTTTCCCCTGCTGGAAGCGGTACTGCACACCGATTTTGACGTTCTGGCTGAGTGATTCCGATTCCTGCTGCGCCAGCGATGCCATAATGGTCAGGAGGACTTCTCCCTTTGAATCCATCGTGTTGATGGACTCTTTCTCGAAGAACACCGGAATATTCATCTCCTTGAGCATTCGGATATAGTTCAGGCAGTCAACAGTATTTCTGGCAAACCGGCTGATCGACTTCGTAAAGATCATGTCGATCAAGCCCTTCTTGCAGTCCTCGATCATAGCATTGAACTGCTCTCTGCCTTTGGTCGAGGTCGCGCTGATACCGTCATCGGCATACACCCTGACAAGTTCCCATTCCGGATTCTTATTGATAAATTCAGTATAATGCTCGATCTGTGTTTCGTAGCTGGTAGCCTGTTCCTCGTTGTCCGTCGATACACGGCAATAGGCAGCAACACGCAGCTTCTTGACTTCTTCCTTCGCCGCATTATTGCCCTTCTGCGGTTTGGCAGGTATTTTTATAACATTCATTTCCTCACCCCGATCAGACTGTAGATGTATTCGGCTTGTTTTATCGGATCGTCAAAATGCATCTCCGGCTCTGAAATATCAAACTCCGTATAGACTGGCGGCATTTGCAGGCGCTTCTTGCCGCCATGCTTTTCCGACCTGCGTATCAGTTCCGCGTTCGCTCTCGCAAACGTCTGGCGGCTGACAATCGCAGGATAGAAGTCATCGCCGACATAGCAGAAGTTACTGATGATGCGCTTCACCATGCTGTGAACCATCGGTCTGCCTGCATTCACGGCAGCATCCCGCAGGCTCATGCCGGAAAGATACCCGTTGAAGATGTTTATAACAACTGCGGCTTCCTGCTCGTCAACGATTACTCTGCCATCCACTATCTTGTACCCGTACATACTTCCTCCTTTAACGTCAGCCCACATCTCAGCCGGAAGCCGATGCAGGTTCTGGTATATACAATGATGCTGTCAACATATTCGGTGAACAGTTCGTCGCTGAACTCTTTGAGCATTTCAGCCGATTCAGCGAAGCGCAGGAGCTTTTTCGTTTCGTTGATATCGCCGTTCTCACCGGCTCTGTCGATGCATTTCATTTTAGCGCGGATTTCCTCGCTCTCCATTTCGACACGCCGCAGCTCCTGATTGTACATTGCAGCATCAAGGAAGCCCTTGACACGCAGCTTCCGCAGATCGTTCTTGCGGTCGTTGTTGCGCTGCAATTCATTTTTCAGATCCAGTATTCCTTGCAGGCTCTCGTCTGTATCGGCAAGGCGGAGCGCATCGTAATAAGGAACGAGAACCTGCTTGCAGCCGAATATCAGCTTGTTCATCATCGTCACAAAGGCTGCCTTTATCGCTTCATCCTTGATAAACATCATGGAACAGGCATCCTTATTATAAAGGTGTGTAGAACAAGCCCATGCGATTCCGCCGCTCTGCGTCTGCCGCTTGAACTTACCGCCGCACTCCCCGCAGATGATGATGCCGGAAAAAGGATATTTGTTATGGTACTTTCCTATATCCTTTACGATGCCGTGTTCATCAATACGTTTCTGTATCATGACCTGCACCCGGTCGAAATCCTCCTTGCTGATAATCGCTTCATGGTGGTCTTCCGCTATGAAGCTATCGACCTCACCGTGATTTTTATGCCGTCGGAAGTTGCTGTCGGTGTAGGTTTTCTGAAAAGCAGCAGCGCCGTAGTATTTCTCGTTCACAAGAATACCCTTTACCGTTGAGCCTGACCATTTTCCGCCCTTGCGGGTAGGCACCTTCCTTTTGTCGAGTAGCTGTGCAATCTTGTATGTTCCCATACCATTCAGCGCCAGATCAAAAATCAGTCTGACTATTTCGCTCTCAACCGGATCAATGACCATGTTTCCGGCTGCGTCCTTTGTGTAGCCGTATGGAAGATAGCCGAAAACAAAGGTACCTTCTTCCATTCGCTTTTTCACCGTCCATTTCACGTTCTTGGAAATGGACTCGGATTCGCTCTGAGCCATGCTGCTGAGAACTGACAGAATCAGTTCACTTTCCATGCTCCCGGTGTCAATGTTCTCCTTCTCAAAGTAGATCGGGATATTATAGGAAAGCAGCTCACGCACCAGCGACAAGCAGTCGGATGTGTTTCGTGAAAAGCGGCTGATGGATTTTGTCAGCACATAGTCGACGCTTCCGGTGCGGCAGGCGTACAAAAGCGCCTGCAAGCCTTCACGGGCATCAGCCTTTGTGCCGCTGATTCCGAAATCATAGAATACGCCTGCGCATTCCCAGTCATCGTGCATTCTGATCCATGATTCGTAATGCTCACGCTGCGCTTCCAGACTTTCCTTCTGGTCTTCATTCTCGGTACTGACTCGGCAGTAGGCAGCCACCCGGAGCTTTTTCACCACAGCAGGCTGTGCTTCGATTTTCTTGATTTTCAATGGTTGTCCCTCCTTTGTCAGTATACAATATTAACTCTGAACCGATGATTTATCAAGCGTTTTCGGTAATAAGTCCGCGTATAGCGGAGAGAAAGATTTGCGGTTTAATTCCGATAATTTGTCATACTCGACAACTGTAATCATACCGCTGGCATAGAGCAATTCTGTGATTGCCTGTGCCTTGTGATAGTTGATTTCATCAATGATTTTCTGCTGTTCCATATCGCACCTCCTATTGATAGCCGGAAAAGTCAATCCCTTCATATACCACTACAGAATCGAGTCGCGTTTGGACGAAAAAAAAACGCCCGCCGAGAAAAAAATTCCCGACGGGCGCTGCTGTTATGCCTTATTCAGTTTTCCGCTGTACTTCTGACCGTCAACAGTAACTTCAACCGAGATACCGTCCTCCGCAACAGGCGCAGGCGGATTCGGCAGGACTTCCTCCTTGCCCCAGCCGTTCAGCCCCTTTGCTTTGATGATGGTTGGGAAATCCTTGTAGCCAACGTCAAGATCGACATTGCCGTTGATTCCGTCCACGCTGCCTTTCTCAGAATGCTGCCAGATGCCATAAGCACCGGCGTAGCTGGTCTGGTTCACCCAGTGCGCCAGCCAGATCGTGTAGCGGCTCTTGATGTCATCGGCGGTATGCGCCGTGAGCGAGGACGCAGAGCCGTAAAGACCGACGAAATAGCCCGCAGCCTCAACTCTTTCAAGGAACGCCCGCATAATCGCAGACACCTTCTCCTTGCCGAGGTCAAACTGCTTTTTCTCCTCCAGATCGAAATAGACCGGGAACTCGAACTGCTTTCCCTTGATGACAGACAGGAACACATCCGCTTCCTGACGAGCCTCGTCCTCGTCCATTGCGTAGGAATACCAGTACGCACCGACCGGAATGCCAGCAGCCTTAGCGCCTGCATAGTTCACTTCAAACCGGTCATCCTTCTGCTTTGCCAGCTTGCCGTAGCCTGCGCGGAGAACGGCGAAATCAATGCCTGCTGCTCTGACCTTTGTCCAGTCGATCTTGCCGTTATGGACGCTGACGTCAATACCCTTCATATCCTCGCCTCCGAAGTATTTATAGAAATCATCCGTGACGGAGCTGTTACCGTGGACCTCATCACCGTACCACTTGCCACCGGAGCGCACATCAACGTGCGTATAGATGTAGGCGGCAGTGATATTGGCAATGCCGGTAAAGCCGGTATCCTGTGCCTTGCAGCAGACGGTCTTGCTGCTGATCGGCTGCCCGTCCTGCCCGTAGCAGCAGATGTCCGCTGCCTTGCCCAGTGTATGCTGTCCTGTGCCGCTGCCCTTTACTGCCTTATCATGAGCAGCACAACGAAAACCGCTGGTGACGATGATCTTGGAGCAATTCAGCGTAGAATAGAGCGTCTCCAGCTTGGTGATGAGATCATCGTCGATCTGAAAATCATGTGCTTTGCCGCACTTGCAGCGGAACTCCTGCGCATTGAAGTGCGGAGAGAGCTGTGTATTATCGGTATAGCCGTAGGTCTTAATCATCGTTATCGTCCTTTCTGCCGGTCTGCTTTTGCAGCACCTCAATGGCGTTTTTCAGTGCAGGCGGATACGGAATACCCATGAGACTGGTGTTCTCTACAATAGAGAGCAGCTCGTTCACGCAGAACGCAATGCAGACCGCATCACGCACATAATTCGTATTGAGAAGAATATCCAGACGCACCGCCACAATAATGAGCATGAGGATGCTGCCCTTCTTCGCAAGCCCGTACCAGCCAGCCTTGCTGTTCAGCTTACCGGTCTTGCTGTGTTTGGACTTGCCCATATCCACTATGTTCTCTATGAAAACGGAAAGCTCCTGCTGCATGGAACAGGGGCGACATATGATTATGAAATTGGAAATTCTCCGTTCTGGGAGAACGAAAATATCCGTTCACTTGTTATTTCCGAAGGTATTACCGCAATTGGAAATAGTGTATTTGAACGCTGCGTAAATATGGAGTCTGTCAGCTTTCCGACAACGCTTACCACTATTGGTGAGCGTTCATTCTTTATGTATTCGCAGGGTGGACTCACTGAGCTTAATATTCCTGCATCAATTACAGCTATCGGAGAAAAGGCATTTGCCTGTGAAGCACTTACATCTGTGACGCTCCCGGTAACACTGGCAACACTCGGAACTTATTTGTTTATGGATTCCCATACACTGACTTCTGCACGTGTAGAATGTGAAACAGTTCCGGGGTTCTGTTTTGTTAGCACACCGCTTCTGTAAACTTCAATCTGCATACTACACCCCCAGATACGCATTCGTGTGAACAATGGTGACTTTCAGGTTTTGCAGCCCCGTACCGCGCAGGAAGAAACGGTTTCTGCCCTCACGCAGCGTCAGCCAAGTCGAGCCGGAAACAAGCCGGTTGATGATATTGGTCTTGACACCGCCGCGATCGAGCGTGACCGTCTTGTTGCCTGTCTTGGTCGTCACCGTGATAATATCTCCCGCGAGAATGTCGCCGGTGATTTGCAGATATTCGTCCGTGTCGGCATTATACAGCGTGGGAGAACGTGCATCCTCCAGCGCTTCAATGAGCAGCGTGAAGCCGATCTCGTCGCCGTCATTGACAATGGTCATCATGTTCTGCGTGTTGTACTTACCGAGAATGAACGGCTCCGGGTTGCTCTCGGTCGGGAACGGAAAGGTAAACGCACCAAGAATCTGCGAATAGTACGCCATGACCGACTCGGTCGAATACCAATAAATGTCGGGGCAGAGTATGGAAATCTGTCCCGTTGTAAGCATTTCAAAATTATTGACCTCGCAGGTCTCGACATAGCCCTCCGCAAATACATCAATGCCTGCCGTAGCGTAGTAGACTTTGACATATCTGCTCGGTTTCACCACCTTGTAGAGCTGATGCCTGCGGGCTTCCAGTCCCACGCCCCGCATCTCAAAGTGAATCACCACATTCCGCTTTTCGATGAAGGCATTGTTCAGATAGCTTCCGTCCATGCCTGCATAGCCGGAGGTGCTGATTGTGCCGGGTGGAGGCGATAAGCCCTCGACTTTCGAGGTCATATATCTGTTGGCAGTTGTGGTCATATCTATGCGGTCGCCGCTTTCGTTTTCGAGGATAAGATGAAAAAACAATGGCGCACCTCCTTTACTTTTCAGGCAGATTGATGTATAATGAATATGCGAAGCAGAGGATTCCTCTGCACTTGAATATTGAACGGAGGTCCATTTCTATGAGTGAGTTTATTACACCGCCCAACCATATTAA
>JAZQOZ010000078.1:0-6189 GCA_045628085.1 Oscillospiraceae bacterium
AGCAGCTCACCTTCCTGAACGTCAATGATCTCATGTTTCGGGAATTTGTACGGCAGATGACTGAATGCTGCGTTCATGATTTCTTTCGTCGAGGAGTAAACAAACAATCCAAGTGACGGGAAGTGAATCAGGTAAAGCGGACTGTCACCTTTAATGAAGTAAAGATTATTTTGCCTGTCCAGCAAAGTGAACGTAAAGTAGCCTCGCACCTGTTCCGCAGCATACCGAAGCGAATCAAATGACAGTTCATTCTTTGACTCGATCAGCTGTACGGCGATATAGCTGTCTGTTTCGATCTGCGTATCAGGCAGGAGCAGCTGTTTCCGGAGCGTATCATCA
Source organism: Oscillospiraceae bacterium (assembly GCA_045628085.1). Taxonomy (GTDB): domain Bacteria; phylum Bacillota; class Clostridia; order Oscillospirales; family Ruminococcaceae; genus Firm-04. The sequence goes on from JAZQOZ010000078.1 coordinate 340, forward strand.
TTGTAAAGCACACCATTATGCGCCAGCGCGAAACTCGTTCCGGCATGACCCCGGAACGGATGGTTGTTATAGTTGAACTTCTGGTTGCCCTGAGTTGTCAATCGGGTATGTCCCATAACAGCGGACGTTCCCTGTGGAATCCGAAAGCGAATCTTATGCGCAGGCTTCGGACGCTTGTAAATCGACAGCATAGTACTATTATTATAGGCAATGCCTGCGGCGTGATGTCCGCGGACTTCTGAAGCATTTGCAAGCGCCTGTGTCATTCTCTGTAAAAGCCACCACGGCACACGCTTACCGTAATTGAGAAATCCAAACAAAGCACACATTTCAGTCCCTCCCTCCTGAACCGCCGTCTCTGTCGATCAGTGATACAATCGCACTGATCAGAACGATCGCGGCAGTTGCAACCTCGATCCACTCGCGGGGTTTGCTGCTGGGCAAATTCTCGCGCTGCGGATCGACCAAGATGCTTTGATTTTGATAATCTTCCATCACAAATCCTCCTCCGTTTCCACCTCATCGTTGATATAAAGCTGCCGTTCTTTGAGATACTGGAGCAATGCGAACACTCCACAGTATGCTCCTCGGCACAGTTATCACAAAGCAGTTCATCGTCAATCATAATCTGCTCATCGTCGCGCAGCACACAGCCGCACATTGAGCAGATTCTTTCTTCCTCTTTCATAGTAAACCTCCATAAAAACAGAATTGCCCCGCCAGTGGCGGGGCATCAGTATTCGCTGGCAAGCAGCATTGTTGAGTAGGTATCGCTGTCAATGACGTAGATTTTCGTAGAAATCGGTTCATCAGACGGAATCAGAAACCGCATATGGTATTCCGATTCTTCCGATAAGTGAATGATCTGCTGCATTCCGGCGCATGGCTGCAACTCGAATACTTGCAGATAGTCGCGTTCCGCCGGCAACAGGTCAATGCAGTTCCATAAGAACGTCTGGATGCTCAGTGGAATGGATGCATTTACGCCGGCGGTCAGGTAGCGTGGATTGCTGAACATGAAGAAAGCCTCCCTTCACATAGATTGGATGCGGATGCCGCCGCATTCATATAAATAATATATATATAGAAATTTAAAAAAATAGAAAAATGCCGGCATATGGCCGGCAACAATTTGTATTACTATATTATAACCTCACCTGTTTTCGTCATTTTTGTAATACAAAATGCTACGAACGAAGTGAGTACCTGTAATTATTTATATAATATATTAATATTATATACTGGAAGTGAAAGGAGTTTCTTATGAAATCTGAAGAGGAAAAGAAAACAAGGCATCTGCGAACCAGAATGACACAAAATCAGTACAAACAAGTAAAAGAAAAAGCTGATGAACAAAATATGACTGTTAGTGCCTATGTGGTTGAAGCAGCGGTACATGGTGATAATCACATAACGCCGTCGATGATCATGCAGCTGCAAACTGATTTTAACGAAGCAGCAAATGCACTGGAACCAGTGAATCCTGAACTTGCAATGAGAATTCGCAGAAAGGGGGATGCACTGTGGCAGTTATTGTGAAAGTCATCCGGCATACGAATCCCGGACTCCCGTATCTGTGGAATCTCTGCAACTATGGACGGGATCATGAGATCGCTCGCGGAGGTTATGGACTGAATCCCTATGTTCAGGATGCTGCTTATTCGCAGATGGTTGCTCTGAGGAGATATTACAATCAGCTCAGTACAAATCCGGCTGCTCACATTGTAGTTTCCTTTGATGAATGGACGGATAATGCGGCGTTTGCCGTCAATAATGCGCCTGCGATTGCGGCGTACTTCAAAAACAGCTACCAGTTGATCTGGTCTGTGCATCCGGCTGATGTGGATTCCTCGCATTACCATGTGCATATTATGCTGAATTCTGTGAATGTGAAGAACGGCAGTCTGTTCCACAACGGACCAGCTGAAATGCACGCATTTGCTGCCCATGTGATGCAGTTCACCGGCCAGCTATATAAGCTCGTATTTGAGCAGAGGTAAAACTGGAATCTAGATAAATTGTGACCTATAAAATGATGAATGCCCGGCGTTTGCCGGGCATTTGTTTTGTCCGCAATCAACTGCGTCCGTTTGGGATGCATATTTCCGCAAAATGATTCATGCTCCTATATTCCACCTTGACATATTTTTGATAAAGTGGTATAATATATATTAATATTTTATGGCGAAATTATATAAATTATTGTCAAACAGGAGTGTGGTAGTAATGATGAAAATAATGATGATATGCAATCCCTATGAAAAAACGATTGCCTATCTATGGTTTGAGGAGTCTCAGGGAAAATATATAGATTTATCTGAAATGCCGGAGTCGTTCTCTGAGCTGACCAATGCCAAGTACTCGAAAGATGTTACCTTACAGAGCCGGGCTGATGAAATCGTAAAGGCGATTGACAAACTTGATTCAAGCGATCTCGGCATTGAAGTGCATTTTATCGGTACGCAGGATGATTTTGATGACCTGAAGCGTGTTGTTGAGCTGTTTTATGAAAACAAGAACATTATTTGCATAAAAGAGCCGCCATTCTTTTGGGATGCAGAGTATGCACTTTCACATATAAAGACCAAATTCTCAAATGTTGAGTCAATCCTGACTGAATACAAGGAAGACGCGATCGTTGAATTGCTGGATAGCTATGAGAAAACAATCAAACCGGATCTTGCTATTTGTATTATGGGACTATACAGTTCCGGAAAATCCGCATTTATCAACAGCCTCGTCGGTGCCGAACTGCTACCGAGCGCATCTGATCCGACTACTGCGAAGGTTTGCAAGATTCAATGCAGAGATACTCACACCGTCACCATTACAGTCAATGGCAACATCTATACTGTTTGCTTCGATTCAGACGATCCGACAATCACCGGCGATGATGAAGCTGTCAAAACTTTGATATCCGGCCATATTCATGAGGGTGATGATAAGATTGCTAGAATGTATCATTAAGGAGCATTTTGAAGTTTTGAAAGAAGCACTTTCTGTGCAGATGAATGCTTTGCCGATTATCCTGACAACTCCGGATACGATGGATAATACTGATAACGATGCACTCCTGACTTTGATCCATACGCACGAGAGCAAGCTGGATACCACAAACGGTTTGATTATCGTAAACAAAGCTGAATCTGAAATTTCTGAATGCAAGCCACCCGTTTGGAGAAGTGTATTCTGACGGTGAACTCATCTCTATTACTGTCCCCTATACAAACACAATGCTGCCTACTGACAAATTCGACTTCGTGATCTATGATACTCCGGGTTCGAATTCTGCCAGCAACTGACAAAGGTCCGCGTTCTCTTTCTGAAAAACGTGATAAAATTGACGGCTTGAAGCTGACGAAATGGAAATCCACCCGTATTTTCTTTGTTTCTTCAATTCTCGGTCTTGCAAGCAAAAAGAATGATCCGCATAGCGAAGATAGCTGGTTTGATCTCGATACCTTTGAAATATACGAAAAGAACAGCAGTCTCTATGAAAGTGGAGAACGGAAGCTGTATACCTATAATATTATAGATCGCAGCAGACAATATGACTATGATATTACGGCGCAGGACGGCGTCAATGCGCTGCTGATGTATAACAGCGGACTTGCCAGCATTGAATTGGAACTCGCAAATTATGCACAACGATATGCGCAGTATGTTAAGTGCCATGAAGCGATTAAATATCTGACCGAAGCGTCAGAGTTGTGTAAGGAAAATGTCCGTACAATCGAAGATCAGCAGAAAGCGGAGCTCGACTCTGCAACTGCCCGATTTGACGAGAAAAAGCATCAGATTGTTGATGCAATGGAAGAGCAAAAAGCAGCAGTTGTCAAAAAAGCAAATGAACTGTTCCGGCTGGAAATTACAAAGGTCTTTGAAGAATTCAAAGCAAGACACCGTATCGTGACCGCATTCCTAAACAAAGGAAACAGTTTTATCTATACTGATTTCCAGGCTAAATGGAACGAACTGAAACAAACAGCTCTTGAATCCGGATCTGACGAAAAGAACGCACTTCAGCAGATGCAGGCTTATGTCACAGAACAGTTCAATCAACTATTGAATGCTGTATCAACCGAAACCAACTGTGAGATTGATGCGTTCTGGGAAGCACGAACCGCTGCATACAAGCGCATTCTCAGTACAATTATCATGGATAATCCCAAACTGAATGAGGAACAGAAGGGTATTCTGGATGCAATCGTACTGAATATGGAAAATATGACCAAGGAGCGCGTTGAATTCGATCTCCGTGAACATAAGGGAATCAAAATGGGAATCATTCCTTTTGTTCCGCTTGGCAAGGAAAGCTATAACAATTCCGGCTGCTGCCGCAATTTCCTTTCTGAATTTGATAAACTTGTAAAAGAACGCATCGAGATCGTTCGTGATCAGAACGGACAGATGTTTGAAGCATGGTGTGTTCAGATTATCAATGCGATTTCTGATAAAATCAGTACCTTTAATGAAGAGATGCATGAGGCAGAACTCGCTATTGCTGAATTGCAAAAAGAAATCGACCGGAAGAATCAACATATCGACCTTTTGCAGCAGACGATCGACTATATCGATAATGTTCTCTGTATGCAAAGACCGGAAGCCGCTGACGAAGAATAACGGAGGAATACTATGGCAGTTTTGGCAGTTGTAAAAAAAGGCGCTGGGACATTATTCCGCAAGGCTGCGGACGGTGCCGGCAATCTGGTTGCGAAAGCCTCATCCCTCAGCTCTGCACAATTACAGGCAATGGATGAAGCACGCGAAAAATATCTGCGTGAGAAGCCTGAAACTGATCCGGAATTTATCAAACGCCGGCTTGGTTCCTATGCGATTGAAGCCTATGAAGCCTACCTGACCGAACTGCAAACACTGTATCGACCGATTTCTTTGGGAGACCTTGTTGACGATACAGACAGCCTGAATAACCGCATCCGATATTTTGAAGTCACAAAATGGGTGACCGATCCGACAGAAAACAACCTCGACAAGCTGACGAATCTGTATCGCGTACTAAGTGAAGAAGCCTGCAATATCGCGCTCATCTATGACAGAAAGCGCAGCGGTGTCAAGGTGTATTTTGCGGTTGTGAATAATAGTGACAGCAGCTTTCCTGGCATTGCCAATATGCTTCGCGACCGCTTAACCGCTGCTTTGCGCGGGAATTTTCCGGGCGTTGAAATAATCACAGAGGGTAACCCCGGCTACGGAACCGGAATTCCTGAACCGCTGAAGGATGCAGCAGACTGTTCTGTTGCAATCGTATCGAATGTCCCGACGGAAAAATCCGCGAAATTCATCAGCCAAAGCATGGAAAAGCTGTTGGACGGCATTGTTCCGCAAAATGAAGATGAAGAATATACGATCGTATTGCTTGCAACGCCATCGCAGGAAGCTCTGGCAAGAAAAACACAGCTTGGCGAACTCTATTCGGAGCTTTCTCCGTATGCCTGTTGGTCTACGGCTTATACCTATACCGAAACATCCGGTCAGGCATCTTCCGCAACGACCGGCATCAATCTCGGTGCATCTATCGGCAGACAAACGGGCGTAACACAAACCGTTGGCACGAACTCTGCGCAAACTGTCAGCGAAAACAAGACGGATGCACATACAACAAATGAAGCGGAAACTAATTCTGAAGGAACTGTCAATACGAATACCGATTCAACAACTGATTCCAGAGGCGGTTCACATTCAGAAGGAACACCTGATTCCGCAAAACTCAAAACGATACAGCGACTCTGAGAAAGGTAGAAATCCAGCCATTACAGTGACCGAGTGCAAGGCGTAGTTTACGAGCGTGATCAGTCAGATGACCTGCAATTAGAATCAGATTGTCGATCA
>JAZQOZ010000079.1:0-7285 GCA_045628085.1 Oscillospiraceae bacterium
GCTTTCAGTTCCTGTATCTCTTTTTCATACTCTTGAATGTGTCGATATCCTCTTGCCATAATAAAGCACCTCCTATGGTTTCTATTATACCATAGGAGGTGCTTTTTTGTCACTGTCCGTTTTTACTGGTTCAGTTCAGAACTCCGCAGGCAGTCCGATTGAATGTTTACTGAAATTCGTAGCTTTCGATCGTCCAGTTGATTCCATCGAATACAAAGTGTGCAGCACCGCGTCCGTCGATCTGGTTGGCATCTTTGGTTGTTGCCGTAAAAGAGGTATCTGTCTGATCGGTGATCGTGACGCCGCTGCCGGTCTCAAAGCTCTGATAGCCGTGTGCACCGGAAGTCAGAATATAGCTCGAACCGTCCGGCTCGCTGACACGGATGCTGTCATCCAGCACGCCCTTCCAGTGTGTATATTCCGCACCGGTTACCGTTTCCTCCAGCAATCTCTCAAAGGCAGTCTTGCCGAGACTGTTGATCGCAAAGCGTTCATCTGTCACCAGTGTATAGGTCTGACCGTCAGCGGTCATGGTTTCATTTGCATTGGTTGCAAGATCAACGGCACCGCCGGACAGGCTCTTCATCAGGAATGTCAGATTGTTCATCTTTTCGGCGGCAACATCCTCAAGTGTGATGCGGACAAACTGCATCTCACCGTCCTGACCGGAGCTGATCTGATTGACCGGCTGCTTGTCACATGCAAACGAGATCCATGCGGTATTGTCAGCATCGCAGAGGGAATACCAGTAGCTTTCGGAGCCGTCCGGATGCTCCTCCGTGTCGATGCGCACCTTGCCGGAGCGTGTTCCGCCGGCTGCATACCGCATGATCGCCGTGCCGTCTTTCCGGACAGTCAGCGAATTGTTCCGTGTGCCGAAGGTTCCGGGCATGGCCCATTCACCGACAAGATCGTCTGCGGAATAGGGGCACGCTGTTTTTGCTTCATCGGTCATCTGTGCTGCCGCGTTCTGCGCCGCAGTTGTTTGTTCGGAATCGGTCTGTGCGGCAGCGGAAGCATCGGTTTGTGCAGCGGAGGCTGCCGTTTCGGTGACGGCTGCTGTTGTATCCGAAGATGTTGTCTCGGCTGCAATGGATGTTGTCGTGTTATCCGCCAGACTCACATTGATATTCACCGGATCCGATCCGCAGGCGGTCAGGCAGAGGCTCATCAGAGCAGCGGTCATTGTAATCATTTGCTTTTTCATATTCTTCATTCTCCTTTGTGATTCGTTCAACTTCTGTTGACGGTCTTATTATACTAGATTTCGGATGTAAAGTGTGTATAATTACAAATTTGTAATCAGGTTATCTTCGGAGTATCTGCTCGATCAGATTTGGTTCCGCATCGGTTATTCCGTTCGACGCAGCCGGCAGCGTAAAGGTGAACGCAGTACCCTTGCCCTCTTCGCTCTCAACGCCGATTGTGCCGCCGTGCGATTCTACGATAAATTTGCAGATAAACAATCCGAGCCCCGTGCCGGTTTCGGCGTGTTTGCCTTTATAGTATCGCTCCCAGATATGGGGCAGATCCTCCGGCGAAATGCCGCAGCCGGTATCTTTGACCGTAACCGTTACCGTTTCACCGTCCGCTTCTGCCTTGATGAGCACCGTTCCGTTTTTGGTATGTTTCAGCGCATTGGAGATCAGATTGACAAATACGCGCTGCAATCGGGTGCTGTCCGCATCGACCGGCGGCAGGTCAACCGGAATACGCAGGATCAGGCGGTTATTGTTCTTATTCAGCACAGCAAATAGGTCTCGACCGTTTTGCGCACAAGGCTGTCCAGATCACAGGAGGTCTTTTCCAGTACCATTCTGCCCTCTTCAATGCGCGTCGCATCGAGGATCTGCGTCACCATGAGTGCCATGCGGTTCGCCTCTGAGGAAATGCGCCGCAGCTTATTCTGAACGGTTGCCCTGTCGCCGCCCTGCATGAGGTCAAGCTCTGCGTCCTGCGCATAGCCGGACATGGCAGCAAGCGGTGTTTTCAGTTCATGCGATGCATCCGAAAGAAACGTCGTTTTCATCGCATTGACCTGTACCAGCGTATCATGCTCGGAAACGACCGGAGCTGCGATTTTTTTGGAAAGCGCCGCGGAGATCACGAGAAATACCGCAAATATGCAGATAACAGATATGATCATCATAAGCACATACTTCCGGAACATGCTGTCCAGACTGTTCAGCAGCGCATCGGTCTGCTCGTCTGCACATACTCTGATCGGCTCTATCCAGCTGTTGACATTCTGCATGAGTACACCAAAACAGAGGTTTTCTCCCGTATAGTTGCAGAGATTATCCCATGCGATCACATAGCCTGCGCCGTCTTTTGCATAGGAACCGCGCTGCTGCTCCATGCAGGCATCCAGCCACCCGAAAAAATCAGTCTGGCTGCCGTAGTATTCCGGAAATTCTGCTGCTTTCTGATCGAACACGCCGATCGCATCCTGCATGATGAGGTCTGCATTGTCAGCCGGATCAATTCCATAACTGCGCAATGCTTCGCTGTCATAGAGAAAGAACAGATCGGCGCTGCTGAAAAATTCCTGTGCATAATCCCGCAGCGTATCATCGGAAATATCCATGTATCCATTCTGGGAAAGCAGCGCGATCTCTCTGCCGAAGTCGCGCAGATATTGCTGCTGCGCCGACAAAAACTGCTGATAGTATGCATCGGAGACTGTGGAAACGGTCTGCCCGGCAAGTTCGCCGGAATACAGATTGACATTCACCGATGCCTGCTGATAGATCATATTGAAAATAGCTGTGCAGATGCCCAGCACGGCAATCAAGCACGAGATCAGGGCAATCAAAAGCGTGCGCCGCAGTGAACGGCTTTTGGATGTATGTTTTCCCACGGGGTTCACTCCTTTCACGGACTGTGAATCTTATTATACCATATTTTTACCGAAAATCAAACAGGATTACGATTTTGTAATCGCGGAGGTTGCTATGGCACATATTCTGCTTGTCGAGGATGATTCCGACATCATGCGGATCAATCAGAGCTTTCTGGAAAAAGAGGGCTATACCGTACACTGTGCGGATTCCGTGCAGCAGGCTGCGTTTCTGCTGGAGGAATGCGTACCGGATCTTGTGCTGCTTGATGTGATGCTGCCGGACGGCGACGGTATGGATTTCTGCGGAATTCTGCGGCAGAAAACGCAGGCGCCGGTTATCTTCCTGACTGCGCGTGACGAAAATGATGATGTAATCAAGGGATTTCGCAGCGGCGGCGATGACTACATCACCAAGCCCTATGATCTGAATGTGCTGAAAGCGCGCATCGAGGCACAGCTTCGCCGCAATGCCAGACCGGAAGCGCAGCATCCGCGCATTGAACTGCCGGATCTGACGATCGACCTGTTTTCCGGAACCGCAGAACTGGACGGCAGAGAATGCTCCCTGCCGCAAAGAGAATTGCAGATTCTCTATCTGCTTGCATCCCGCATCGGCGCGCGCATCAGCTATCACGAAATCTATGAAACAATCTACGGCTGCGATGTCGAGGACAGTAAAAATACGATCCGCGTCAACATATCACGCCTGAAAAAGCATCTTGCAATGGATGATATGAGCACCTATGAGATCGCCCCGACCGCGGACGGTGAATATGTCCTGCGCAGAGTGGTTTTCTGATGCAATTACAATTCTGTAATTATGCACCGAAACACAGCATAATCTGCTATACTAAACGTATCAGAACAGCATATCATGCGAAAAAGGAGCAGGTAATATGAAAAAACACTGGATGATTCCGGTGCTTCTCGGTACAGCAATCTGCCTGACCGGCTGCGGCAAAGGACATGAGATCAACATTCAGCGGGACACGACTCCGATCGTGCCGATTGAAACAGCAGTCTCCGGAACAACAGGCAGCAGCACGGAAACAAATACCGGCTTGAAAAAAGAAACCATTACCACAGTCCGGCAAACAACAATCTCCAAAACCGAAACCGCAGTTTTTAGTACAACGCAGAACATGGCAGACGCAGCAGAAACCGCTGCACCGCAGGACAAGGGCAGTCATTCTGGCAAAGCGGCCGCTGCGAATATGCTTTACGGCAAATGGGAAACCGTTTCTTTTTCCAAGGATTCTGGTGCGAGCGTTTCATATGACCTCTCTGATCCGGTACACAGAAGCTATTATGTCGGGCTGGAGCTGAATGAAGGCGGACCATCAACGCTGACAGTCGGAACAGAGGATCATTCTGCAGCGACTTCCATGCAGGGCAACCTTCTGACGGTTTGCACGGTCGATCAGGACGCTCCGGTTGACATGGTATTTTCGGTCAGCGAGGACAGAACCCAAATGACCGCCGAGCTGATGAACGGCAGGATCATTGCGACGCTCAGACGCATCAACCATGACCTTTCGATCAAAGACTTTCTGAACGCAACACCGGTGCAGGATGCCTCTGCACTGATCGGGGAATGGGTTTATGTGAATCCGCATTCTGTGCCGGAGTCGGTGATTGAAGTGCAGGCAGACGGCTCATTTTTTGAAACACTTGTCGAAAACAATCTGATCACAGCCGGAACCGTCAAAGCAGAAAACAGCGGATATGCCTTCTATGACAGCGGGAATCATTTGTATCTGCGGTTTACACCCGATCCTCTGACACCGAACACCTATCTGGATGACAAGTCCCAAGGCGGCAGACTCGTCAGCATTGCAGAATACGAACAGCCGAATGACTGGGGCTATTATGATCCTGTGATTTACCCTGCAACCAGCATCAGCGTTGCAGGACTGAACGGAATATGGAAGAATGCAGACGGCAGCGGTGAATCCTTTGAGATCTATGACGGCAGAAGCATTTATCACGGCAGATTTGCGCTGACCGATGCGGACGGCAAAGAAGAACGCGGTGATGTCCGGCTGCAATACCGATATAATCAGGACGGCGAAAAGGAATTCTGCTTTACATTCTACGGAGACAACGAAACCATATATTATACACTGGATGCTTCCGGCTCAATTACGTTGAATGATCTGTTCGGCGATCAGTCCGGCGAGCTGCATTTTATCAGGCAGGAATAACAGCATCAAAACAGGCAGTCTGAACGGCTGTCTGTTTTTCTTCGCTGATACGGGCAAATAAGCATGTTCCAAGGCTGAAAGGACACCTGCAATTACAAATTTGTAATTCTGCACACAAACGCTTTATCATTTGCTATAATGGCATTGTCAGCAGGAGAGCTGATGAAACCAAATGATCGAATACTGTTAAATGTAAAGGAGAATGCACCATGAAAAAGCAAATGATCGCAATCGCATTCCTGATCGCAGCAGTCAGCATGACCGGCTGCACCGTCAACATCAATGATGAAACCATGTCCGCAGCAAAGGATATTGCAGCTTCCGTGCTGGATGACACCGACATCAAAGTCAACGGGCAGTCCGTTGATGTTTCATTGGATTCGGACGGAAATGTCAGCGTCAACATGGAGCAAAAAGCCGCTGCAAAGCCGGGGGCAGATCTGTTCGGCGGCTATGTAATCGGAGATACCGCAGTGAAGAGTCAGCCGGATTCCAATTCTGAAACGCTGATTACAATTCCGGATGCAACACAGATCAGCGTGAAGGAAAGCGGCGTATCCGGCTGGTTCATGACCGTATTTCAGGATCAGACCGGTTATATTGCCGCACAGTCCGTCAAGGATATCCCGCCCTATGATCCGGCACTCGGCGGCGACAATGTCCTCGGCGGTTCTGTCAATGCCGATGTCAAACTGATGAGCGGCACGCACCCCTATGCAGAGGTTCTGATTGAAATCCCGAACGGCACACAGGTCAATTATTATGCCGTTCCCGATCAATCCGGCTGGTGTGCTGTGAATTATCAGAATAAAATCGGCTATATCGAGGCAAAATATATCAGCCCGATCGAAGACTATGTGCCGGCTGAGCCGGATGTCAGCGTGCTTACCGGTGAATATCGTTATCAGCTTCGGGACGAGAAACCCGGTGAATTTTTCATTGATGAAGGATATGTCACGGTGAACGCAGACGGCACTTATATCTATCAGCCGAAGGACGGTTCGCTTCGGCAAGACGGTGTTGTGCAGCTGGAATATGACGAGCATCCCGACGGGAGCAAAACACCGCTTCTCGTATTCCGTGAAAAAGAAAGCAACGAGGTCTGGAACGGAACATACGACTGCGAACCGGACGGCAAGGGCGTGTTCTATCTTGGAAACGGCGGAATGGCAAGACTGCTGCCCAAAGATCAGCGTGAAGATGATTTCTCCGATTACATCGGAATCTGGCAGTACGACAGATGCACCATTCAGATCGGCGGGCAGGGTGAAGGCTATCTTGTGACAATTCACTGGGCAGACAGCGCATCCGAAGACAATATCTGGAGCTATTCGTGCAGCGGCATGTCTGACAACACCGGTCTGGAATGCACGGGCGGCGGAACGCTGACTCATATTGTCACAACGGAGGACGGAACCGAAACCCGCACAGTAGTATACAGCGACGGCACTGCTTTTTTCCGTCAAAAGGGCGGCAGACTGTTCTGGTCTGACGGCAAAGAAACCAAAGGCATGGAAATGGGCTTTGAAAAGATCGGATGATCACAGCTGAACTTCCCGAACCGCAAAACCGAAAACGGATGCCGGATCGTCACCGGCGCCCGTTTTTTCATCTCAGCAGCATATTAAACTCCGCATATAATCCTGTATTTATTCCGCTGCGGCAGAATTGGTCGGAAGATATGTATTCAGCAGCCGCTCGATCAGGTCATCTTTTCTCTCTATCTTTTTTTCAAGTCGTGCTATATTTCGGTCATAGATACTCTTTCGTTCTTCATACATTGATTTCCGGGATTCAAATGCAGCTTCCTGCTCGTCAAGTTTTATCATCAGAAATTCAATCAGCTTATTCTCCTCGCGGATAATATGCCGGAGAGATTCCGCATCATCCAAGCCTTATATTTCTGAAGTCCTTTCGCTTGCGTTGGAAACCATCCGTTTGAACGCATATGAAGCAATGTGAAACATATCCAGCCGCCTGACGAAAAATCAAGCGGCTGTTTCTCTGTATTCACTTCCCGATGTACCGGTCCGCTACGGATTCCACACTCATGCAGAACACCATATTCCGTGTCAATGTTGTCAGTGAGGGGTCGCCCTCTCTAATACGCATTGTTCTGCGGATTTCTTTCGGAATCACGACTCTGCCGAGGTCGTCAATCCTTCTCACTATACCGGTTGCTTTCATTTTATGCCTCCTTGTGGATTTGCTATTATCGATAGCTTGTCGGTATTGTTTG
>JAZQOZ010000080.1:0-6281 GCA_045628085.1 Oscillospiraceae bacterium
TATGATCCGTGCTGTCCGGCTTTTCAGAAAATGATCGGAATAACGGTTTCTAAACCCGGGTCAGGGCTTTTTTTGTCATCGTCACCGCAGCCGCCTGCAACATTGTCCAGCTCGTCATCGGCAAGCTCGCCCGCATGGTGCCGCTCGGCGAAATATTTTGCGGCTTCTTCCCCGGTCAGCTCGATGCCGCTTTCCTTTGCAAGCGCGAGAAGCTCTTCCGCGCTCTTCACTGCTTTTGCTTTTGCGATTTGTTCAGGTGTGAAGTTCATTGTGAATTCCTCCTAAATTTTTAAGTGAGAATAAATCTGCCGCCAGCTTTTTCAACGGCTTCCTGCACCCGCAGGTATCCGCCTTTCTTCACAAAATCGCAGACATCCCGATTTATCCCGCTGTAACCTCCCTCCGTACAGACACGGCAGCTCTGTCCGCAGTGCTTTCCGCGTTCCGGACATTCCCGACACTCCGCATTCCGTTCATAAATATCCTTCAGTTTTGTCCGCGAGGTCGTGAGCCAGACGGAATCGCGGAGAACATCGGCAAGCGCCGTCTCTTTCAGATTCGGGAAATCCTCGTAATCTGACCGGTCGGCAAAAGCCATACAGGGAAGAACCGTTCCCCTGGCGCTGATATACGGATTGGCAACGATCCCACTGCACGGATAGAGCGGGCAGGGAGTATCCGGCGCTTTTGCACGGGATGTCGTAAAGGTATCATTCTTTTTACTGTAAATCATACAGCCGCCCATATTAAGATTACACGGCTTTCCGTCGGCAACAAACTGCGGAATGTAATCCAGCACAGCCTGTAAAAAATCAGCATGAGAGAGCGTCTGATCGGCGTAACGCGCATCCCAGAGTCCCAGCGTCTGCATGGGAGATATCTTGATCCTGTCAACGGATAACGATACAAGACGCTGAACTGTTTCTCTGACAGCCGGAATGTTATTCCGGAACAGACACATTGCGGCGTGCGTTTTGAACCCTGCCTCATGCGCCGCCTGAAATGCCCGTTCTGCAATTTCCTGAGCACCGTCCCGTCCTCTGACCCAGTCGTGCCAGCCGACGCCGTCATAGCTGATCTGTATCTTCGGACGCTGTCCCATACCGATGATCTCGCCGAGCCGTTCAGGCGTCAGAAGCGCTCCGTTCGTATACAGCTCGGTGATCTCGATACCCGCATCCGTACATGCCTGTACAAGAAGCGGGAAATCCTTTCGCACGAGGGGCTCACCGCCTGTCAAAGCCACCTTTCTGACACCGCAGTCAGCGATCTGCCGAATAATATCGATGCACTGCCGTGTCGTGAGATCGTCCTCACGGTTTTTCGGAGAGGATACAAGACAATGTCGGCAGTTATAATTGCATTTTCCGGTGATGCTCCATTGGAACGATTCGACGAAGACATTGTCATAGAATCGGTAAAACGGCTTTTCCATTTCCGGAAATGGCAGGTCTCCCGACTCGATCAAACCGCGTTCACGCAGCTTGTGCAGGCTTTCACGCTGTTTTTCCGTCAGCGTGTCGGGATTGATCTCCTCCTGTCCGTTCATGTGAAGAAGAAGACCGTATTCATCACGCGGAAGAAAAGTGACTGCGTTTTTATTGAGATCAAGAACCCCTGTCGGAAGATTGCGCCACCCGACCGGACGATACCCGCTTTTTACTTTGTAATACATAGATAGCTGACCTCGTTTTCCAGATGATATTTTTTCAGCGACTGACGGATGGCTTCATCGACTCTGCGGCAGTGTCCGTCCCGCAGGAACGCACAGTTCCACAAGTCCGGATCGAGATAATCCCCTGTTGTACACGCCCGGCATCCGCTTGTGCAGATGTCCCGTTCGGCGCAGGTACGGCATTCTTCATGTATTGCGAAAAATTCCGACTTCTTCATGTGCGTCACATCGCGGTAGTACGAATTTTCCATGATCTCCTTCAGCGGCGTTTCAAGGATATTCGGGAACCGATCCTGAAAATCACATCCGCCGAGCGTCATACACGGAAGAACAACGCCGGTCGGTCCGATGTAGGGATTGACAGCCGCCTTCCGGCACAGGAAGCCGTTTTGCTGCCCGCATCCCACATAGGGGATCGTGCAGAGCTTCTCCTGCCGTTTGTAATGGAACATTTTGTCGACGATCACACCGGCGGGCATTCCCGCACGGAAAAATTCGTCGATAAACCCGATCAGCGTATCGGTCGCCTCGCTGATCGTCAGGGAGTCCGCCGCGTGTTCGTCCGCCCACATACCGTTCGGCAGCATGAATTTGATGCGGACACGGGAAACGCCGAGAGACGAAAGATGACGGACAGTCTCAAAAACCTCATTCCGGTTCTTCCGGTGAACGCACATGGCTGCGAACACCTCGTTGCCGTGTGCGCGGCAGCACTCTATGGCACGGATGGCGTTTTCTCTTGCCCCGGGAATGCCTCGGAGCCAGTCGTGGTACTCGTCCCCGTCATAGCTGATATGAAAAACCGGCTTCTGTCCGCGCGCCTCGAGCGAATCAAGAAGCACATCGGTCACCAGTGCGCCGTTCGTATAGATCGAACGAACCCGAATCCCATGGGAAACAAGCGCATCGACAAGCTCCGAAAAATCGCGGCGTATCAGCGGCTCGCCTCCTGTCAGACCGACGGAACGGACGCCTGCGTCCTGCATACTTTCGATGATCGCGCGGCACTCCTCCATCGAAGGCTCGGGAAATTTTGCCTCCGGTGCGTACATATAGCAGTGCTTGCAACGATAATTGCATTTTCCGGTGATCGCCCAGTGCACAAACGCAATATAGGTACGGTCAAAATAACGGTATTTCTGTTCTGGAGACAACGGCTCGTCCTGTGTACAGGGACGGACGATCTTCCGGGAGAGCAGCCTTTCAAGAATCTCTTTTTCCCGCCCATCCAGCGTTTCCTCCGCGATCTCCTCGACGCCGTTCATGTGCAGAAGAAGCCGATATGCCATTTGGGGAAGGAAAACCGTTTCACCGGTGTCTGCGTTGTGCAGTCCCGTGGGAAGCCCTCTCCATCCTTCCAGGCAATAGGAATCGTACAGACGATACTTCATGAAATATACCTCAATAAAACATCCGCTGTGATCATGGTAGCGCTCAAAAGCGGAAACACACCGTTCACAGCGGATATTCGTTCCTTATGGATTGACTCTTTCGGCGTTCCTCACAATGTGCAGGAGCCGTCGGCACAGAGCCAACCGTCATACACATACAAGTCATCACATGTGCCGCCGTCGCCGCAGCTGCCGGCGGAAACGGCATTCAGCTCATCATCGCTCAGCTCTCCCGTGCTGCCGACGACAAATTCCGTAATGTCGCCTTCCGTTACGTCAAAACCGACGTTTTTGCATTTAGCGATCAGCCCCTGAATATCACGCTTGTTCATCATGGCGACCGCTTCCTTGTCTTTGCCGATCTTTGCAAGGATCGCTTTTTTCTTTTCTTCGCTGATCATAAAAAACCTCCCAAATTGATTTTTGTAGAATTATGTCCATTCGTATTATAACATACAATGCCGGAAATATCAAATTTTTTCTTTATTCCTGTCCGAATACCCAATACCAAATACTGTTTTCAATCCGTATTCTTTTATTTTTATGGGAATTACTCCTTATAAAAACGAATGTTTATTGAGGGAAACACCGTCCTCAGGGAAATCAGGGTGTCGTGCCCGTTGATCAGCCTGTGATCAGATACGCCCGATACGCTGCTCAAAAGTTATTGAAGCAGCGATAACACACCCTGACTTTTTTGATTTGCCTGCCCCGGCATGGACTGCGCTGGCTGCATCAAAATATTGTTCTTTGTGACCTCCGCCATTTCCTTTGCCAGCGCCAGCAGCTCCTCGGCGGATTTTGCCGCCTTCATTTTTTTGAGTTGTTCTTCGGTGAATTTCATAGTAAAATCTCCTCATGTTAATATTATAGGAATTTCATAAGTTCTCCGTCAGCGGGAGTTTATGCGCTCGGTTGATTACACGAATGTAAAATCTCTGCCCAGCATTACTTTTACATTCTTATATGTGCCATCGTCAGAGGTAAAATAAAAATAAGGGCTCACATTAATTGCCTCATATGCATTTTGCGACGCCCAGCCGATTTTGCCCATATATTTTGCTCTCTTCGGATCAGGGTCCAAAGAGTCGCACCCGGCACCGGAAACGTTATTCAGTTCATCATCGGCAAGTTCGCCCTCTTTGTGCATCGCATCAAACTGCGCTCTGATCTGCTCTTCGGTGGCTTCGATGCCCTCGGCTTTGGCAAGAGCAATCAGTTCTTCGGCGGTCTTTGCCGCCTTAATCTTTGCGAGTTGTTCTTCGGTGAATTTCATAGTAAATCTCCTTTGTTTGTCATTGCATTTATTTATACGATGTAAATAGAAAAATGGCTACTGTTTTTTTCAAAAACCGGATCGAAAGCGTTACCGAATGGTGATCCGCTGATCCACGGCTGCGTACTGCGACAGATTGCCGCCGAGCAGGTTGATATAGTCAATCAGCACCTGATAGTCGGTAACGGACTCGTCCGCCACCAGTTCGTGATCGGCAAGGAAGTACAGCATTCCGTTTCCGCCGTTTTTGATCATGTAATTGTGCGAGGCAAGGGTATAGGTCGCCGCGAGGTCGATGGGCGTGTAGGCTCCGTCCTTCAGCACCATCACGTCGGAAACGCGCCGCGCACCCGATATGCCGGTGAAGGCGTCGGTCTCATCCACCTCCACCGTGCTTTCGATGGAGGTATCAACGGTGAATTTCAGCCCGGACACCTGCTGGAAGTTGCCGTCCTCGCCCCACTCCAATCCGTCCTTTTGGTAATCGCTTTGAACATGGCGGTAGAAGTACTCCAGCATATCCACGATCTCCTGACCGGTAACCTTCACAACGCAGAGGGTGTTGCCGTAGGGATTGACGGCAATGATATCCTCATAGGTGACGTCGCCCTGCTTCAGGTCGGCGCGGATCCCCCCGCCGTTGCACATCCCGATGTCCGCGCCGCCGATGATGCGGTAGGCGTCAGCCACAAGGTCGCCGAGGGGGGTCTCTCTGGAGCGCACCATGCGGATTCTGGATGCGTCATAGCAGGAGAGGTCGATGTCGCTGCGGCCGACGATGACGCTCATCTGCGCCTCAAATTCGGCGCGGATCTCGGCGATCTTCGCCGTAATGGCGTCATCCTTTTTGTCGTAATTGTCGATGTAACCCACCGACGCCGTTCCGTCTCCGGTCAGAACCAGTTTTCCGATATTCTTGAGCTTCGTACCGGTGGAGGAGATCAGCACGTCTTCACCGACCTTGTTCTGACGGATCCAGCAGGCGGCCTCTCTGTGGGAGTGCGCGTCAAGAACCACGTCAATGCCGGTGGTGTTTTCGATCAGTTCCAGCGAGGTGAACGGGGAATCCACGTCGATATCCATGCCCAGATGGGACAGGACCACAACGAAATCCACCCCTTCATCCCGGCAGGCGTCGACGTTTTTCTGTACGGTATCGTAGAAATACTGCGCACCGCCGCTGTGGCAGAAATCATAGACGTACTTCCCGTCTTCCATGAAGCGGGTCGGAGTGGAATTGAAAATCGACCGCGGCGTCGTAACGCCAATGAACGCCACCTTGATCTTCCCGTAGGTCTCGATGGCGTAGGGTTTCGTCACCTCGCTGAGCCAATCCTCGCCGCTTCCGTGGTAGGTGATGCTGCAGTTGAGGAACTGCGCATTGGAGCGCAGGACGTTTTTATGCAGCTGCTCCATGCCGTAGTCGAATTCGTGGTTGCCGAAGATGGCAAAGTCGTAGCCCACGTCGTTCATCAGATCGACCATGTACTCGCCGCTGGAAACGGCGCCCTCATAGCTGCCCTGAACGAAATCGCCGCAATCGGCCATCACCACATAGCGGTATTTTTCGCTCATGTCCTTCTTGTAGGCGGAAAGACCGGCGTAACCGATGTTATCGTCGATCCCGCAGTGCACGTCGTTTGTAAACAAGACGATGACGTCGCTTGAACGTCCGTCCTTTTCGCCGCACGCGGACATGGTAAGCAGCAGTACCAGACAAAGCAAAACGGATTTGGCAATGGCAATCAGTTCTTCGGCAGTCTTTGCCGCCTTTGCTTTTGCGAGTTGTTCGGGTGTAAATTTCATTTTGTTTTCCTCCTTGATTTTATGATGAACCGTTATCAATGCTTGATATGATCCGTGCTGTCCGGCTTTTCAGAAAATGATCGGAATAACGGTTTCTAAACCCGGGTCAGGGCTTTTTTTGTCATCGTCACCG
>JAZQOZ010000081.1:0-6658 GCA_045628085.1 Oscillospiraceae bacterium
GATCGGCTGCCATGAAGGGGAATGATATGCCTGTACGTCACAGCACGATCAAGCGCAGAAGGATACGGACGGTGATCGACAATCTAATCCTGATTGCTGGACATCTGACGGATCACGCGCGGAAGTTACGCTTGTCACTTGGTCGCTGTAACGGTTGGATTTGTACCTTCCTTAGAGTGGAAAATTCGCTTTGAGTTTTGCGGAATCAGGTTACTCTTATGACCTTGCCGTTCTCAGAGAAGTCGAAATTGAAGATTTCCTATATCTCAACATCATTTGAACGTATCTCATCGAGCTGTTTGTCAGTAAGAGGGACAAATACGGAGAATTCGCCGTCCTCCACACGATTTATGCCGTTTTTTTCTATCGTTCCCTGAATAACGTTTTCAGACGAAGCTACCATGCTTGTAACTATATACATTCCCAGAACTACAAGGAGAAAAAGTGCCGCATATCTTACAAAGTTATGTCTGAGATCACGAAGGATCCTTTTATTCAAAACTCTTTTCATCAGAGATCCTCCAATTCTGCGGCGGGAACTCTTGTCTTGTTTTCATACTGTTTTACTACAAGACCATCTTTTACGAATACTATTGCTCCGCCAATTAACTCTTGAATTATTTTAAAACCTTATTTTGATTTTCGGCTTAAATACGTCGTTGTTAAACAAAAGACAAAAAACAGATTCAAGATTTAATTGGTATCACAATACCTTGTGTACCATGTGCTTTATGGAGTTATTGTGGGTAACTATGAGCGTGGTAGTACCGTATTTTGCGTTTATCTCCTCAAGAAGAATGAGTATATCCCGTGATGTTGCAGAATCGAGAGCTCCCGTAGGCTCGTCGCAGAGCAGAAGCTTCGGGTTCTTGATAAGTGCACGGGCAATGGCGCACCTCTGCTGCTGTCCGCCCGAGAGCTGGGATGGGAATTTATTCTGGTGCTCGGTAAGTCCGAGAGTTTTTATCAGCTCGTCAATGTCAAGGGGAGAAGATGTAAGGTATTCGCACACCTTTATATTTTCCCTTACAGTGAGATTGGGAACGAGATTGTAGAACTGAAAAATAAAGCCCAGGTTATCCCTTCTGTAGTCAGAAAGGGCAGAAGGGGAGAGTCCGAAGATCTCCTTGCCGCTGACCTTTACCGAGCCTTCGTCAATGGTCTCAAGACCTCCTATGCAATTGAGCAGAGTGGATTTGCCGGAGCCGCTGGTGCCCTGGATAACGCACATCTGTCCCTTCTGAACGTTGAGCTCGATGCCCTTCAGTACCTGAACAGTATTAGAGCTGTTTCCGTATTTCTTTTTCAGACCTTTTACTTCCAAATACATAATTTACTCCTATCTTAGAATCGGTTTACATTTTTTGTCTTAAAGGTTTTTGGTTATAGCTGTGGCTGTTTCATAGATGTTTGTATTGATAAAGAAATGATCTCCCGGAACAAAATCCATGGTACAGCTGCGGCAGTAATTGCGCCACAGATCAAGCTGTTCCCTGTTGATGTCATCGCTTATACCGTTGATGAGGTGAAAGCTCACATCAAATCTTACGGCGTCATGCTCGTTTTTATACGTCTCACACATGGTAAAATCAGCTCTGAGAACAGGGATATAGAAATCAAAAAGCTCGCTGTTGTCAATAAGCTCACGGGGTATGCCGTTTATGGAAATGAGCTTTTCCTTGAAGCTGTCATCGTCAAGCTTGTGATATTCCGTATTGGAGAAGTGTTCGGGAGGTTCGCTTCCGAGTATAAATACCGATCCGGGCATTTTTCTGTGATGGCTCATGAGCCGGCAGCATAACTCATATGCAAGTATGCCGCCCATACTGAATCCGAGGATACAGTAATCCTCATCGAGCCTGTCCTTTATGCTCTCATAGAGATCATCTGCAACGCTGGAAAGATCGGACTCCAGCTCCTCGTTGAAGCGGCTGCCTCTGCCTGGTATCTCCAGGGGACAGAGCTTTCAAAATGCATTCTATTCCTTTTTCGATAATCGGTTTCACATTCTGATCGGTCGGGGTATAAAATACCATTTTTCCCTCTCTGCGTTGTCTAATCAGTTTATTTGATTTCAAAATATTTAATTGGTGGGACACCGCAGATTGCGTATATCCGAGCCTGTCTGCCAGTTCACTGACACAAGCGTCATGTTCCATCAACAAAAGCAAAATTCGGATACGGGTGGGGTTCCCAAGCACTTTGAAGAACTCTGTTAAGATGTATAGATTATTCTCCTGTAATTCTTCTGTAAAATCGCCGGTTTTGTATTCAGGCAAAGGAATCCATCCAATCTTACAGTTTTTTCACAAACAGACAACGGATTGCATTGAGTACCGCGAGAATCATAACGCCCACATCAGCGAAAATCGCCAGATACATATTTGCAATACCAATAGCGCCAAGTGCAAGGCAAGCGAATTTAACGACCAGCGCCAAAACAATGTTCTGATACACGATACGCAGGCACTTACGGGAAATTCGGATAGCCTTAGAAATCTTCATGGGATCATCATCCATCAGGATTATATCTGCTGCTTCAATCGCAGCGTCCGATCCCATTGCGCCCATAGCAATACCTATATCCGCTCTTGATAATACCGGGGCGTCATTGATACCGTCACCGACAAATGCGAGTTTAGCTTTACCCAGCTTCATGCGCAGCAGTTCTTCAACCTTTTCCACCTTGCCAGCCGGGAGCAGCTCGCTATAAACTTCATCAATACCAAGAGAGGACGCTACCTGATTTGCTACTTTTTTTGCATCGCCGGTCAACATTACCGTTTTTTCAACGCCCGACGCCTTTAACGAAGCGATAGCAGCCTGAGAGTGCGGTTTTACAATATCGGAAATCACGATATGACCGGCATAAGCCCCATTGATAGCCATGTGGATAATCGTACCGGTTTGGTGGCAATCATGATAAGGAATGTTCAAGTGTTTCATCAGCTTATCGTTTCCGGCAGCTACTTCAATGCCGTCTACCTTTGCAATTACGCCGTTTCCGCTGATTTCCTGAATATCACTTACGCGAGTGCGATCCGGCTCTTTGCCATATGCACGCTGCAAACTCTTGCTGATAGGATGGGAAGAAGCGCTTTCTGCCAAAGCCGCATATTCGATTAACTGTGCATTCTCCATTTCATTGTGGTGAATGCCGTTTACCTCAAAAACGCCTTGGGTCAGCGTACCCGTCTTATCGAATACGACTACCTTAGTCTTGGAAAGAATTTCAAGATAGTTAGAGCCTTTTACCAATACACCCTGCTGGCTTGCACCGCCAATGCCGGCAAAGAAGCTTAGGGGAATACTGATAACCAATGCGCACGGACAACTGATAACAAGGAATGTCAAAGCACGGTAAATCCATACACCCCAATCTGCGGCAAGCCCCATAAATAGCGTACGGACAAGCGGCGGCAGGATTACCAATGCCAATGCACTGTAGCAAACAGCAGGCGTATAGACCTTTGCAAATTTCGAGATGAAATCTTCGGACTTAGACTTGCGGGAACTTGCATTTTCTACCAAGTCCAGAATCTTTGAAACCGTAGATTCACCAAATTCTTTTGTGGTTTGTATTTTCAATACACCGGTCATAGAGATACATCCGCTGATAACTTCGTCTCCGACCTTTGCTTCTCTCGGCAGGCTTTCGCCGGTGAGGGCACTTGTGTTCAAGCTGGAATTACCTTCCACAATGATTCCGTCAATCGGCACTTTTTCACCCGGCTGAACAACAATGACGCTGCCGATCCCAACTTCGTCCGGGTCAACCTGTTCGAGCTTACCGTTTCGTTCAATATTAGCGTAATCCGGGCGAATATCCATCAGGTTGCTGATATTGCGGCGGCTCTTACCGACAGCATAGCCTTGAAACCATTCGCCGATCTGATAGAACAGCATAACGGCAATCGCTTCCAAATACTCACCATTTTCGTAAATGGCCAACGCCATAGCGCCAACAGTTGCTACAGCCATCAGGAAGTTTTCGTCGAATACCTGTCTGTTCTTGATACCTTTAGCTGCTTTTTTCAGGATGTCATATCCGATGATGAAATAGTCAATCAGATAACAAGCGAAACGAATCCAGCGTCCAGCCGACGGGAACAAATATCCGTCAAGTGTATCAAAGATTTCTGCCGAAACAAATTGAAGTCCCAAAAGAACAGAAGCGGATATGAATATGCGAATCATCATTGTTCGCTGTTTTTTGGTCATGCCGCCTTTGCGGCTGCCAATGAAAATGAGAAGCCCGGCAGCCGTTAGAATTACGACTCCAAGTAATATGTTTATGATTAGTTCTTGCATGGTAAAGAACTCCTTTCAAAGTATGCTTAATTGTTTGTCAGCTTAGAAAAACGGCACCCCTCAAACTGCCGAGGCGCGTTTTAAGGGTGCCGTTTGGTTATAAAGGCAGTTCTTATTAGAGTTCGATTTCGCAGTCAGGCTCAACCTTTTTGCAGGCTTTCAGAACATCCTGCATAACATTCTTAGGATCAGCACCGTCAGCAAATTCAACGATCATCTTCTGCGTCATGAAATTTACGGTAGCAGACGCAACACCGGCAGTTTTGCGGGCAGCGTCCTCCATCAGATTTGCACAGTTGGCGCAGTCTACCTCAATCTTGTAAGTCTTTTTCATAAAAAGTTCCTCCTTGAATAAGAAAAATATTTTTGAATTTTATGATTAAGCACTTGTTTAATCATCTTGACTGTAGTATAATACAGATAAAGCGAAAAGTCAATATGCTCAGCGCTCATCCTCCTGAATGGGCTAAAAGTATTTCTGATTGGGCGAAATGTGAAAACAAAGGAAGGAAAAACGCTATGAACAATATAGGATTACCCCATCATCATGGTGAGAATCAAGAAATTACAATGATACAGGAACAGGTAGACCGAGTGTATCATTTTCAGACTGTAGCGGACATCTTCAAGCAGCTCGGCGATACCACCAGGATCCGTATTTTTTGGCTTCTCTGCCACTGCGAGGAATGTGTCATCAATATTTCTGCTATGCTGGATATGTCAAGTCCCGCTGTTTCCCACCACCTGAGACCGTTAAAAAACAGCGGGCTGATCGTCTGCCGCCGTGAGGGAAAAGAAGTCTACTACCGTGCGGCTGATACACCACAGAGCCAGCTTCTGCACCAAATGATTGAACAGGTCATGGAAATTGCCTGCCCTGAATTGTGAGGTTGACTGTATGAACAATGAATTATTGAAAATCCGAAAAAGCATAGAGAAGATAAATGAAAAGGCTCAGAGTGAAATGTTCTCCCTTTTTCCCGGTGTGGAGCTCTCGTATCTTTCGTTTGAAACAACTCCTTTTTCCCAGCAGCACCGCCATAGCGCTATGGAGCATATTATGCAGATTAACTATTGCAAATCCGGACAGATGGAATGGAAAATGGGAAATGGGAATTATATCTATCTGAATCCGGGCGATTTCTCCTTGCATACTATGAATTCCTGTACAGATTCCTTTGTTTCCTTTCCAACCGGACAGTATTCGGGGCTGACTGTCTGCTTTGATTTACAGGAAATCGCTGTTCGTCCTCCGGAATTACTGAATGGTATAGAAATGTTCGCAGAAGCACTACAAAAGAAGTTTTGTCCGAATGGTGCAATCTCTTTTCTTGCGGGAAATGAGCAGACGGAGAGCATTTTTTCTGCTTTCTATCATCAGCCGGAATCTCTGAAACTGCCGTATCAAAAACTAAAGGTTTTAGAATTGTTCCTCTATCTTATCAAGTTGGAGTTTACGCCGCAAAAGCAACTGACGGCGTATCAATCGGAGCAAATTGAGATTATACGGAAAATTCATAATCAACTAACCGAACAAATGAATGAGAGAATCACTATCGAAGAACTCTCAAAACAGTATTTAATCAATCCGACCACTTTGAAAACTGTATTTAAGGCAGTTTACGGAACTTCGATTGCAGCCCATATAAAGGAACACCGAATGGAGCAAGCAGCTAAAATGCTGCGAGAATCTGATAGGAGTATCGCGGAGATTGCGCAAGCAGTAGGTTATGGCAGTCAGAGCAAATTTACTGCGGCATTTAAGGCGCTTTTTGGTGTCTTGCCGAGGGAATACAGGAGAAATCACAAATAAATGATTTGACGCACATTAGCACGTTTTATAATATATTGGTGATTCTCAATACTATATATTTTGATTTTTCTCTATATTATGTATCAGCTTATGTATCAGCCGCCTTTTTTGGTGGCTGATTTTTTTAATATGCTGGCGTTCCGTAACCGAAAATCTCATAGTAGCCCAACCGCATAGTGATTTTCTCGGCAGCTATCGCCAGAATTTCTCTCTACAGTGTAGACAATACCATTCTCGACTTTCTCAACGATTCCCACATGATCGGATAGACCGTCTTACGGGTAATGTCATTAAGCTAAGGAAACGGAAAATAGTTACAGGAATCAGAAAAGAATCTGTAACTATTTTTATGAATATAATGTAAATTTTTGCAAAAAGGTATTGACAAAAAGCCAAAAATGTGCGGCGAAGCCAATCAGATATACACATCTGATTGGAGGTCCTATTGTGCAGAATTACTGTAATATCGTCAAAAACAAGCTTAATATGCTTATCCGCAGCATGGAGAAAAATGTCTCTGATTTTGTGGTCGAT
>JAZQOZ010000082.1:0-4240 GCA_045628085.1 Oscillospiraceae bacterium
TTGGCTCACAGAACGACATGGCTACGATCCGACTTTGTCTTTTAGAAACGAGTTCTTCCGGCAGGCTGTAAAAAAGTGTGAGCCAGGATTTATTATCCTCTGGCAGGATCAGCATGATGTTGCCGGGCTCCAACAGGATGAAGCCTTTCGGTCCGCGTATTCTTTTTTCAGCGTCCAAAATATCTCACCTCCTCATCATGTATTTTTGAGGAAAAATCTCCCTCTATATATACATGGCATGAAACAGGGTCAAATGTTCCATGCGTTCCATGATTTTTTGAATATTTTTTATATTACCACATATTACAATAATCCCAATCATTATAAAGTGCGCACAAATTTCGAATTCTTCTTTTGAGCACTAAGGAAAGTCAAAATTTAGTTTTCAAGATATCGGCAAACTCTTCAATGTAATAGCCGGAATTCTCCTTTGTCCAGAAGGCACAGTAATTCTTTTCTATAGGTTCCCCGTGCCTTGTGAGCGGAATACGGGAAACAGCTGTATCAAACCACACCTCATCACCGATTACATCCACAGGAAGATAGCCTTGACCGGTAACGATTTTCAATCTTGCATCCTGCATGGACTCGACAAAGGTGAATTCCCCATGCAATCCCACATATTCATCGTAGTATTTCCGCTCCTCTTCCTGACCGGCAGGGCTGATGATCAGAATACAGGGCAAATTTTTCAGATCGGAGGCTTCAATATGATCCAGCTTACTCAAGGGGCTTCTTGCAGAAATCTGTACATATGTCCTGCTATGAGAAAGGATCAGATTATGATAAGAACCTGAAAATGCACGGCGTTGGTCATTCAGGGATAGGTCGATTCGTCCCTCCAGCATTCCGTGATACAGCTCGTCATGACTTCCGGATACAATGGAGATTTCTACCGCCGGATATTTTTCCGAAAACTCCGATACTGCCTCCGAAAATTCGTTTCCATGATATCCCTTGTAATAGCCGAGTCTGAGAACTGCTGAGTCCTTTGCATCCATTCGTTTTGTCTCCCGGATCATCTGCTCCATATCGGCACGGATCACGAGACTCTTTTTGTAAAATAATTCCCCGGCAGGGGTCAGACTGAAGGTTCGATTGTGACGATCCAGAAGCTGCACCCCGAGCTCTTCTTCCAGCTTTCGAATCTGCTGAGATATAGCTGATTGGGAAACATGCAGCTTTTCGGCTGCCATATAAAAATTGCCACATTCCATAATGGCATGTAAATATTCGATCTGTCTGAACAGCATAATATCACCTCTTGTTGATATTATATATTGTTCACTCATACTTATCAATACAATAAGTATTCCGAATTGATTTATAAGTATCTAAAAACTATGATGGTATCAGAACAATCATAGGAGGAATAGATACAATGGCAGAAAACCTGATTTTATACTACTCCCGCAAGGGAGAAAACTATGTCAACGGTAGCATCCGTAGTTTAACAAAAGGCAACACCGAAATCTGTGCCGAGTTTATCCAGAAGGCTGTAGGCGGTGACCTCTTTGAACTCGAGACTGTACAGGACTATGCTGCTGATTATTACAAGTGCATTGAAGAAGCAAAGATGGAACTGAAAGCAAATGCTCGCCCAGAGCTGAAAAAATATCTTGCAGATATCAATGCGTATGCCAACATCTTTGTCTGCGGTCCCTGCTGGTGGGGAACCTTCCCTTGCGCGGTGTTTTCGCAGTTGGAGCGTCTTGATTTTACCGACAAGAAGGTATTTGCATTGATGACCCACGAGGGCAGTGGCATGGGCAGCAGCGAAAAAGACCTGAGACGACTGTGCAAGGGCGCAGTGATCGGAAAGAGTATGGCGGTACATGGAGCAGATGCAGCGAAGTCTGAAATAGCCGTTTCAACATGGGCAAAGGAGAATGTGAAATGAAGGACGTTATTCTCTGGGCAGGAGCAGGACAGATAGGTCTTGCAATTGCCCGTCGGGTTGGTTTCGGTAAGAAGATCATTATTGGCGATAAGAAAATCGAAAATGCAAATGCAATGGCAGATATCATGAATCAGGCAGGCTTTGATGTAGTGCCTATGGAAATGGATCTTTCCAGTCGGGAATCCATTCTTTCCATGATTGCAGAAGGTCAGAAATACGGAGAGATCGCCATGCTGATCTCAGCTGCAGGTGTATCTCCAAGTCAGGCACCGATTGAAACCATTTTGAAGGTCGATCTTTATGGTACGGCTGTGCTGCTTGAAGAAGTCGGCAAGGTCATCAAGGAGGGCGGTGTCGGAGTTCACATTTCCAGTCAGAGCGGTTGGCGTATGCCGCAGCTTGGTGCGGAGGCGGATGAACTTCTTGCCACCACGCCGACAGAAGAGCTTCTCTATCTTGATATCCTGAAACCGGAAAACATCAAAGATACCCTCCATGCATACCAGATGGCAAAGCGCTGCAATGAAAAGCGCGTGATGTATGAAGCCTGCAGATGGGGCAAGCGAGGAGCAAGACTGAATGATATTGCACCGGGCATCATAGTTACTCCTCTTGCTGTGGACGAATTTAACGGCCCGCGAGGCGACTTTTATAAAAATATGTTTGCCAAGTGTCCTGCAGGCAGACCGGGAACAGCGGACGAGGTCGCCAATGTTGCTGAAATACTGATGGGGCCTGCGGGCGCATTCTTTTCCGGTTCCACGATCCTGATGGATGGTGGTGCGACGGCAAGCTATTACTATGGTGACTTAAAACCAGCAAAATAAGGAGATATGAAATGGAACAAAATAAATGTTTCCCGGAAGTAAAAAGAAATTTTGGCTTTGGATGTATGCGTCTGCCTATGACAGACGGTAAAATTGACACAGCGCAGATGAATGATATGGTAGATTTCTATCTCTCACAGGGCTTCAATTATTTTGATACTGCCCACGGTTATCTGGGCGGAAAAAGCGAACTTGCGCTAAAGGAGTGCCTGACCAGCCGCTACCCCCGCGAACGTTATATTCTGACCAACAAACTGACGACCGCTTATTTCAACAAACAGGAGGACATTCGTCCTTTCTTCGCAAGTCAGCTGGATGCCTGCGGCGTAGATTATTTCGATTTCTATCTGATGCATGCTCAGGACGGCGCAATTTTTGAAAAGTTCAAGAGCTGTCATGCCTACGAAACAGCACTTCAGTTAAAGGAAGAAGGTAAAATTCGTCACTTTGGTATTTCGTTCCATGACAAAGCAGATGTGCTGGATCGAATTCTGACGGAGTATCCGCAGATCGAAGTGGTTCAGATTCAGCTCAACTATCTGGATTATGAGGATCCATCCGTGGAAAGCCGCAAAGTTTATGAAATTTGTGAAAAGCACCAAAAGCCGGTCATCGTCATGGAGCCGGTCAAGGGCGGCAATCTGGTCAATTTGCCGGAGGCAGCCCAAAAGGTATTTGACGAGCTGAATGCAGACTTAAGCAATGCATCCTATGCCATCCGCTTTGCAGCAGGTTTCCCCAATATTTTTATGGTGCTTTCCGGTATGAGCAACATGGAACAGATGGAGGACAATCTCAGTTATATGAAGGATTTCCAGCCCCTGAACGAAACGGAGCAGCGAGCCGTGCAGCAGGTCTGTGATATTTTTCATTCCATGAATATGGTTCCATGTACCGGCTGCCATTACTGCGTTCTGGACAGTGAGTGCCCGAAAAAGATTCAGATTCCGGAGCTGTTTGCCTGCTACAACAAAAAGACGGTCTTCCACAACTGGAATGAGGACTACTACTATAAAAATATCCTGACCCGCGAAAACGGAAAAGCATCTGACTGCATTCGATGCGGCAAATGTGAAAAGGTCTGTCCTCAGCATCTTCCGATTCGCACGCTGCTTCAGGATGTGAAAAACGAGTTTGAAGGGAGATAACTGAATAAGAGAATAATTGTTCTGTTGAATTTATCTCTCAATCAAAAATCGAATAACGAACCTTACATAGCCGGAACTGACGGATCATCAGCTCCGGCTATGCTTATACCTTTAACAGTCCTGCCAACTACCATGTCCGGCAAGGCCTTTCTCTATGGCGGGATATTGACGGATGTGATAGAAAGAAAGATGATACTCGCCCAAAACCGCAGTAGTCTGTTTTCGCGATTTCGACTACGTTTTGACTACGTTTGCTTGCACTGATTTGCCTCATTTTGCGCTGAAAACTGAGTTTTGACAGAATTCTGTGCATCGAGCAAATCGCAGCACAAGTCGCAAAACGGCGCAAAATACGGCACTTTAGG
>JAZQOZ010000083.1:0-2333 GCA_045628085.1 Oscillospiraceae bacterium
GTTCTTTGAGATACTGGAGCAGCTCAGGTTCGGTAACCGTCATGACAAAATCGCGCCACGACTGTTCTGTGATTTCCTCCTCAGACAGATAGATCGCTGTGTCACAGATCTTGTTCACCAACTGCAATGTCGCCAATAAGGTGTTCAGTTTCAGCGTACCGCGGAACAGACGGAATTCAATCGTATGAACAGGACACAGATTGATCGCAGCATAACGTCCGGTGTTCCCTTTCTTCGCCTTATCGAGAATCTCTTTTCCAGTCTTTTCGATGCCGTACCGTGCGGCCCAGCGATTCATGCTGTATGCACTTCGACGCGAAAATACGAACAATTCGTTCCAATGCAGCTCCGTAAAATACAGGATGCGTTCTATAATTCGCTCCTGTTCCTCGTGTGTTTCACCGAATGCATTACGGTTCACATGAATGTGCAGACCGCAAGTGGATGTCATATGAGAACGATAGCCCAAACGCACCGCCTCATGCATCACATCCGCCCAGTCCATACTATTCATATGATAGTCCAATGTCATCGGGTGTGTTACGATTTCAAAGCCATCGTCCAGACTTCCGTCTGACTTACAATAGATATGCTCTTCGCGGTAGTTTGTCTGATCCTTGATTTTGTGCGCGTTTTCATCATCCTTGCCGGCTCCGTCAATCTCCAGTTCAACACCGAAATACCGGCTGCCCTCACCGTAAAAGATCGGTTCCGGTTTGTAGCCGTAATCTTCAATATCGTGGTCGATACGGTCATAGCAGCAAGCGCAATACGGATCATCGCCATGCCAAAGCACATCATCGTCATGAACGATTCTGCCGCAGCCTTCACAGCGGCGATAATGATCGTCAAAGCAGCATTCGCAAAGATAAATTCTGCCGTCTGAAACCGCATCGTTCATCCAGAGTGTTTCGCCGCAATGAGAGCATTCCACAGTATGCTCCTCGGCACAGTTGTCACAAAGCAGTTCATCGTCAATCATGATCTGCTCATCATCACGCAGTACACATCCACACATTGAACAAGTACGTTCTTCCTCTTTCATAGTAAACCTCCATAAAAACAGAATTGCCCCGCCGTTTGGCGGGGCATCAGTATTCGCTGGCAAGCAGCATTGTTGAATAGGTATCGCTGTCGATTACATAGATTTTCGCGGTGATTGGTTCATCGGTTGGAATCAGAAACCGCATATGGTATTCCGGTTCTTCCGATAAGTGAATGATCTGCTGCATTCCGGCGCATGGCTGCAACTCGAATACTTGCAGATAGTCGCGTTCCGCCGGCAACAGGTCAATGCAGTTCCATAAGAACATCTGGATGCTCAGTGGAATGGATGCATTTACGCCGGCGGTCAGGTAGCGTGGATTGCTGAACATGAAAAAAGCCTCCCTTCACATAGATTGGATGCGGATGCCGCCGCATTCATATAAATAATATATATATAGAAATTTTAAAAAATAGAAAAATGCCGGCACATGGCCGGCATAAATTACAATTATTTCAAAAAAGTAATACAATATGATAAGAACGAGCAAAGCGAGAGACCTGTAATATGTAAATTATAATATAAATTGTAAAGGAGTATGGTCATTATGAAAACAAGATCAAAGGAAGAAACCAAAACTGAACTGATCTCTTTCAAAGTCACGAAGAATCAGAAAAAAGAGATCAAAGAAAAGGCAGAAAAAGAGGGAAAGGATGTCAGTAAATACGTAGCTGAAAAGGCGCTGCATCCAGATTGCATCAAACCGCAAACAATAGTCCAAGTTCAGGATATCATCAACCTTGCAACGGAAATTGCATTGGCTCATGATCCTGAAAAGGCAAAAGAAATCAGTAAAAAGGAGAAACTATTATGGTCATCATGGATGTAATTCGCGACACACAGGGCGGCTTGAAGTATCTGCACAATGCCTGTGCATATCTTGAAAACGAGGAAAAATCAATATATACAGGTGGATTCGGTGTAAACCCGTATGATCTGAATCAAACATACCGGCAAATGGTCTCGGTACGCCAATATTATGAGAAAACTAGCGGAAATCCGCTTATGCACTTTATTATTTCATTTGATGAGGCTGTACAGACTGAAAATGCTGCTATATTCTACGCACAGAATCTGGCTTTGTTCTTCAGTTCGAGGTATCAGGTGCTATATTGTGTACATTATAAGCCGCGTGGCTGCTCATTATATCATGCGCATATCATCATCAATGCTGTAAGCTTCGTTGATGGGCTGATGTACAACAGTAACCCGGAAGAAATCAATCGTTTTTCAACATATACCGCAAATCTGCTGAATTGCCGTGTCAGATGGGTATTCGGAAGATAAT
>JAZQOZ010000084.1:0-1821 GCA_045628085.1 Oscillospiraceae bacterium
GGACGCTTCTTTTTCTTCTTACGCGGCGGCTGTCCGTCTGCCGGAGCCGCAGAAATATCTGCTTTTGCCGGTTCGGCAGTGTTCAGATCCATTTTTTCATCATCCATTCTGCAATGCTCCTTTCGTCAGGATTCCGGCGCGACAAGCCAGCAGTCAGGCACATCGCGTGCGCCGTATAGTGTTGATACGATCGTATTCTGTTCGCCCTGATAATACATCACAGAGGATGCACCGCCGTCCATATTGCCGGCTGTCACCATGCCGAGATCATAACAATAATCCACAAGCTGCGGCAGTGTCAGACCGATGCTTGTAAACATTCTGCCCTCGATGAGCAGGATCATAACCGTTCCGTCCTCTGCCTGACCGATGACCGTGCGCGGATTGTAGCCGCCGAGTCTGCCGTTCATATTCTGCTTCACGCCGTCCTTGATGAGAACAGGGCCGAAACACGCGGCATCACGGATACCCATATCGAGTGCCTGCTGACCGGTCAGCCATTCGCAGTGCAGTTTGCCTTCCTGATCGAAACCGATGACCTCATAATATGACCAGAGATCGCCATAGCAGAGTTCGCCTTTTGAAATGACCAGTCCGATCGGGATACCGCCGTTGCTTGTACCGTCCGGATCGACAAATCCGCTTGCATTGACACCGGCGATCGCGCCGTTTTCCTCTGCCATTTTGGAGATCTGTCTGCCGCAGGATGTCGGCTGACCGAGCGGACCTGCCACGCCGATATATACTCTGGAAGGATCCTTGATTTTCAGGAGTTTTCCGCGGAACATCGGCTCATAAATGTCGATCATTTCTGTTTCCGGCTGTTCACTTTCGGTTTCAGTGACCGGAGATGCCAGATGCAGGGACATTTTTTCCGGTGCATTCGGCAGGATCGTTTTATTGCCGATCTGTTTTCCGCCGGTTTCAGAGGGCATATTCTTTCCGGAGAAAAATGAATTGAGCGCAAGGAGTTTGCCCTTTTCTTCAACGATCTGTGTATACTGCTGTGCGGCGGCAGGATACTGTTCGCTGAGAACTGTTTTCGTCAGCTTTTTCTTTGCGAATGAAACCATCATCACCGATACGGCGAGCAAAATAATGAGCCGGAGCAGCAGTGTGCCGTATCCGTATCTGCGGCGTATTTTTGACATATTCCGTTCCTTCCTCTGGACAGTATATTATGCGTAAAACCGCAATGTTTTCCATCTTATATTTTAATATATAATCCGCAAAAATGCAAGACTTTCGGACAGAATCGACAAGTTTCTCATTGTTGCGGAAAACGGCGCAGTTTTTTTGTGAGAGATGAACAGAACAACAGTCGGCAGGGCGCAAACGGCGAACGATACTATTAGTTGAAATTATATATAGTATTGCGAAAACAAACAGTCTCCGGCTGTCAAACCGGAGACTGTCAGCTTGTCGATAAAGTCCTCTGTTCTGAATCAGAATAACATAAGAGCGGTATAGAGATTCATAATGGGGAAAGTGGCCCAGCATTTTTTCAAAATGCGGGGGCACTTTCCCCAAGCCCCTATCTTCCCCAATATAAATGCAAAACAGGGATTTTCGCGCTCTGCGGAGCGCGACTTAGGGCGCTGCCCTAAGAACCTGCCAACTTTTGAAAAAGTTGGATCAAAACTTTTATTTTGACATCACCGGAAGTTTTTCGACAGACAAACAGTCTCCGGCTGTCAAACCGGAGACTGTCTGCGTATGCAGAGAGGGATATTATTGGAGATTCGGGAGCAGCTTGACGACATATTTGAGAATCATAATAACATCTTCGCTGTCCGGTGCGCCGTTTTTGTTGACATCTGC
>JAZQOZ010000085.1:0-7348 GCA_045628085.1 Oscillospiraceae bacterium
AGTGAGAAATGAGGGGTTCGAACCCTCGACCCTCTCCTTAAAAGGGAGATGCTCTGCCAACTGAGCTAATTTCTCATCTGCAACTATAACATTATATCATAAAAAAAGAAATTTGTCAAGTGTTTTCAAAGAAAACATTACAGCACAGAGAGAAACGGCAAAAGCCGTTCTCTCTGCTGTAATCAAGCATCAATTATACACCGAATTTCGTGGTGAGAACCGGAACACCAACGCCCATTGTAGAAGCGACAGTGACAGAGCGCAGGTAAGTACCCTTTGCTGCTGCCGGCTTTGCCTTTACGACTGCCTCAAGCAGGGTATTGAAGTTCTCCTCGAGCTTTTCAGCGCCGAAGGAAACCTTACCGATCGGGCAGTGGATAATGTTGGACTTATCGAGTCTGTACTCGATCTTACCGGCTTTTGCTTCCTGAACTGCCTTTGCAACGTCAGGAGAAACAGTACCTGCCTTCGGGTTCGGCATCAAACCGCGCGGACCGAGAACCTTACCGAGTCTACCGACAACGCCCATCATATCCGGAGAAGCGATGACAACATCAAACTCCATCCAGCCTTCCTTCTGGATCTTATCAACGAAATCCAGACCGCCGACATATTCAGCGCCTGCAGCCTTTGCAGCCTCATACTTATCTTCCTTGCAGAAAACGAGTACGCGAACAGACTTACCTGTACCATTCGGCAGAACAACAGCGCCGCGGACCTGCTGGTCTGCGTGACGGGAATCAACGCCGAGACGGATATGCGCCTCAACGGTTTCATCAAACTTTGCCTTTGCGAGCTGGCAAACTGCACCCAGAGCCTCATTCGGCTCATAAAGCTTTGCCGCTTCGAGTGCCTTTGCACTCTCGACATACTTCTTACCGTGTTTCATCTATGAAATACTCCTTTATCATCATTCTGTGGTATACCGGATGCTTTTATCAGCGATCCGGCTGGCGGAAAAATCCTCCCACAGGGACAATGCCCTGAAGCGGATCAGTCAGCAACAACAACGCCCATTGAGCGAGCGGTACCTGCGATCATGCTCATTGCAGCTTCGAGGGAAGCAGCATTCAGATCGGGCATCTTCTTCTCAGCGATCTGCTTGATCTGATCTTTGGTGATGGTTGCAACCTTATTCTTGTTCGGAACACCGGACGCCTTATCAATGCCGCAAGCCTTCTTGATGAGGACTGCTGCAGGCGGAGTCTTGGTGATAAAGGTGAAAGAACGGTCTGCATAAACGGTGATAACGACCGGAATGATCATTCCTGCCTCATTCTTTGTGCGCTCATTGAACTCTTTGCAGAAGCCCATGATATTCACGCCGTGCTGACCGAGCGCCGGACCGACAGGCGGAGCAGGAGTTGCCTTGCCTGCGGCGATCTGAAGCTTAATAAAGCCAACTACTTTTTGTGCCATGGTAATTTAACCTCCAAATAATGTGGTGTATGGCGGGATATCCGCATAATACTGATTGGATATCTCTCCCACGACAGCGGTATTTTCAGGGGACGCGCTGTCTGCATCCCGAAACGGATCACATATCGCGTGTAACTTCTGTCAACGCGAATTTGGTCGGTGTCTGCTGACCGAACATCGAAACAAGCACCACGCAGGTACCTTCTTCAATATCAATACTCTGTACAACACCGGTAAAACCGTCCATTGCAGTACCGACGATCCGGACAGGATCTCCGATACTCAGATTGATTTCGACAGTCTGTCCGAAATCAACGCCCATTGCCGCGATCTCACTGGGTGTCAGCGGGATCGGCTGGTTGGGATCTGCACCGAGGAAGCCTGTTACGCCGCGGATACTGCGGATCAGATAGGCGACCTCATCATCGTGGATCATATGCACAAGCACATAGCCCGGAAAGATCTTTCTTGTGATATCCTTTTCCTTGCCGTCTGTGATCTCGCGCACCTGTTCAGTCGGAATCTGCACCTCAAGGATCTTGTCAGTGAGCTGCTGATTTTCCGCCTTTTTCACAATGCTCTGCGCAACCTTGTTCTCATAGCCGGAATAGGTATGAATTACATACCACTCTGGTTTCGGAGCTTTATCACTCATTACGAATTCCCTGCTTTCTTCAGTCATTGCGCTTTCGCGATGGATTGTGCTTCGCAGATTGCATCATCTTTACGATTTGCCGCTGATTGCAAACTGGAAGAGCCAAAGGAAGCCCTTATCCAGAAGGAATGTAAATGCGGCGAATCCGATCATGGCTGCGAACACAACGATGCTGTTGTTTACAACAGTTTTCTTGTCAGGCCAGACTACCTTTTTCAGTTCAAGTCTCAGATCCTTGAACCATTTGGAAATTCCGCCCTGCTTTTTGGACTTGTCCTTTTTCTTGCTGTCTTTTTCCTTCTTTTCGGAAACAGCAAGTTCCTTGTCCTTCGCCATGGTTCGTTCCTTTCTGCTTATGCAGCCGGATCATACGGACTGCGGTAAGCGCCACGCGGATTCTTACTTCGTTTCCTTATGCAGTGTATGCTTATTGCAATGTCTGCAGTGCTTCATCATTTCGATTCTG
Source organism: Oscillospiraceae bacterium (assembly GCA_045628085.1). Classification (GTDB taxonomy): domain Bacteria; phylum Bacillota; class Clostridia; order Oscillospirales; family Ruminococcaceae; genus Firm-04. Next base: position 2,541 of record JAZQOZ010000085.1, read on the forward strand.
TCGGGATCATTCTTCTTGTTCTTCTTAGAAACATAGTTTCTGTTTTTGCACTCTGTGCAAGCAAGTGTGATTTTCACGCGCATTGTCGGCACCTCCTGTATGAAATTTTCCGCAATTCTGCACCGAAAGGTGCTGACTGCGAAAGAAAGTTTGCCTCCCTCTTTTTCAGCAGAAAGTGATCTGCGGCGATACCGAAGCACAAGGTATCCGGCAAATCACGGGGCACAACAAAAGCGCCTCTGCAAAGAGGTAAATAAATCATACCACAATTTGCGGCATTTGTCAAGCAATTTTCGGCGTATCCGCATGGATTTTTGAGATTTTGGAGATTCTGACCATTTCAGGAAATATTCCACGCGGCTTTTTGTAAAGGAATCGCTATGTAATCAGCTAAAATGGGGCGCTGCCCCAAACTCCGCCAATGAAACACGATCTCTTTTTCATCAGGAGTATAAGAAAAGCGCCCTCATTTTGAATCATTTTATTCCTGCTCCAATGCCTCTGTCAGACGCAGGAGCGTTTCGGTATCGAGCTGTTCAAAGCGGACGGTTTCAGACTGTCCGCAGGCAGACAGTGCCGCCGCGACCTGCTCTTTCGGGAGCGACAATCCCGAAGATAATGCATTGACAGCGGTTTTTCGGCGCTGTGCAAATCCAGCTTTCACAACGCGCAGCACCTTGCCGAGCTGTTCCGGAGAACAGACCGGTTTCTCATAGGGCGTTATGCGGATGACTGCCGAATCGACCTTCGGGGACGGGAAAAATGCATTGCGCGGCACTTCAAAAAGCTGCTCTGCCGCACCGCGAAGCTGCACAGCCGCCGTAACTGCACCTGCATTCCGGCTTCCGATCTCGGCACAGAGCCGTTCCGCAGCCTCTTTCTGTACCATAACAGTAATACTCTTGAGTTTCACATCCGATTCCAGAAGATGCATCAGGATCGGGGATGTGATATAGTAGGGGAGATTCGCGCAGACAGCGACCTCACGCGTTCCGAACTGCTCTGCAATAAATTCACGCAGATCGACCTTCATAATGTCCTGCCAGACAATCCGGATATTGCTGAAATCTGCGAGCGTTTCGGTAAGTACGGGTTTCAGGCGGCGGTCAAGCTCAACGGCAACGACCTGTTCCGATTTCAGCGCAAGCTGCTGCGTCAGGACACCGAAGCCCGTTCCGATCTCCAGAACGCCGCATTCCGGCGACGGGATACCGTATTCCGCGATCGCAGGGCAGACTTCCGGATCAATCAGAAAATTTTGCCCGAGTCCTTTTGAAAATGAAAAATCATGCCGCTTTGCAAGTGAGCGGATGATCTGCATATCGGTCAGTTCAAGCATTGTTTCATCTCCTGTTTTTTTCCTGCGTCCCTTGACTTTTCATTTTCCAAAATGTTATAATAACAATAAGAATATATAAAGGGGGATCCGAAAATGGACCGCAAGGATAAAATCAATTACTATCTGGATATCGCTGAAGCAGTTTCCGAACGCAGTACGTGTCTGCGGCGGAAATTCGGTGCGATCGTTGTGAAGAATGATGAGATCATCTCCACAGGTTATAACGGTGCGCCGCGCGGCAGACAGAATTGCAGCGACCTCGATTACTGCTACCGTCAACGGTTACAGGTCCCGCGCGGTCAGCGCTATGAACTTTGCCGCAGCGTTCATGCCGAAGCAAATGCGATCATCAGCGCTAGCAGAGCCGATCTGCTCGGCTCAACGCTTTATCTTGCCTGTCACGATGCAGCAACGAATCAGCTCGACGGAGCCGTCGAGCCGTGTTCGATGTGTAAGCGTCTGATCCTGAATGCCGGCATCGAAAAAGTTGTGATCCGGCAGGATAAAACCACGCATTTTACGATTGATACGATCCGCTGGATCGAGAACGATGATTCTCTGTCCGAGGATCTCAGCAAAGGTTACTGATTATTTGTTTCCGGAACACTGTTCAAAGACATTGCATAGATGATCGCATTGACTGCGGCTTCATTCTCTGCTGTGATCTGTCTGAAATATAAGAGGAAAACCGTTTCGCGCACCTGTGCAAGGTGCAGGACGGTTTTTTCTTTTGCCGTTCCGGATGCATCCCAGAAAGCTGTCAGCACCGGCGAATAGCGCATATAGCCGCGCCGAAGCTCCGGCAGGCGATCGGGCAGGGGAAGCTGTCCGAATGCAAGCTGCAAATCCATTGCAGAGATACTGTGCAGCGAACGCCGGAACGGCAGCCGCATGACCGTCATCTGCAAGCCGGATTTGCTGCCGGCAAAAACGATCTGCCCCTTCTTCTGCTCAACGGCATAGAAATCTGCCGGCAGGGAGAGCATCAGCCGCTTTCCGAAACAGCGTACACGCTGCGGCAGAAGGATCACTTCCGGCTGCTTGAAAAAAGAAGGGCATTTGCGCTGCAGCCATGTCCGCGCGCGCAAAAAGAATCCCTTACGCTCCGGTTTTTGTGCTGCCATGCAAACACCCCCTTGTAATCATTTGCGTCAATGTCCGTCAGCCGACGATTGCCGTGACGATAAAGCCGTCTGTATTGTTGCCGGAGATCTCATACGAACCGGTCGTCGGTACAGGGATCATAAAATCGCTGTCGGCATCTGCCGGAACATAATAGATATGATATGTCAATTCACTTGTACTGTATTCCAGAACCGTACCGGTATAGAAATTGTGGCTGCCGCGGAGCATATCAAGATATTCTTCAAGACAGAGATTGTTGTCTGACATATATGCCGCGTGCGGAACGCCGACATACCGAATCGCCGTATAGCCGCCGCGGTCACCGGTGATCTCCGCCTTGTCAGTCGGATAACGCAGTGTATAGCCGTAGCTTGCCATGTGTTCAAAGAGCCATGAATACGGTGTCACATTGCTGACGAAATCATAATCGCCGTTTTCTTTTTTCAGATGGATCTGCACATCCAGACCGGTTGATGATTCCGGATTGCTCTTTTCCTTTCCATCCTCAAGATAACCATAATTGAACATGATCTCAGTATTATTGGTCGCAGCGTAATAAGCTTTCATCAGGCGGTTAAACTTTGAAAGTGCCGCACCGTTGAGCGAAGTATGTCCCGGATAAGAGATCTCATAGGTATCGGGCTTATCATCTGCATAATAGACCTGCTGCAGATCCAGTTCTTCTGCACGCAGATGACTCGGATGCGACTGATCGACCAAAATCAGTGTTCCTTTATACATTGCACTCGGCTCGACAGCTACTCTCTCATAGCCGGCAGGCAGTTCATAAGCAGGTTCTTCCGGCGCTGCCGCAGCAGAATCGGTCGTCGTAGTCGTCAGGCTTGCAGGATTATCGTCTGCATCGGTAATAATGACCGGAACATTTGCAAGCGTTGCATCTGCGCCGGTCGGTGCAGTTGTGGATGCAGCGGTTGTCGATGATCCAATCTGTTCTTCTGTCGGGAAAGAATCCTGCTGTGCGGTTGGTTCATCCTCTTTATCCGAACAGCGCTGCATACATGAGCCGAACAGAAAAATCAGGATCACCAGTATAATAGCCGCGACCGAAATACGATCCCAGCGGATTCTGCGTTTTGAAACCATTGGGAACCCTCCCTTGTCAGAATCACATTGTTTCAGGAAAAAGACACAGTCTCACGGACTGTGAGACTGTGCCGCAAGTTTCAGATCAGGAAATCAGATACCCGGAAGTTCCATCGGAGCCGCTGCCGGTGCTGCTTCCAGCGCATTGATCGCTGCTGCAAGCTCATCGTTGACAGATGCGGTATCTTCCGCAGAAGGAGCCATGCCCATTTCTGCCATCAGGCGCTCAAGCTCGGTATCGACCTTTGCATTGCGCTCAAGCTCTTCAAAGGTTGCAACCTCTTCCGGCTTGCCGTTGCCGAGGATCTCGCTGAATGCAGCTGCTTCTGCTTCCTTGCGGGTGATTTTCTCCTCCATCTTGGAGAGCTTATCGAAGGAGCTGTGGGTATCAATACCGCTGAGGGACTGTGCAAGTTCCTTCGTGGTATCTGCCATCTGAGAACGAGCGATCAGCATAGCCTCTCTGGACTTTGCCTCCTGCATCTTGGACTTCAGAACTTCGACCTGAGAACGAATTGCTTCAGTCTGATTGGAAATGGTCTCATACATTTCGCGGTAATTTGCAACGTCCTCATCAGCCTTTACCTTGCTGGCAAGTGCTTTCTTTGCAAGCTCTGCATCGCCTGCCTTCAGGGCAGCCTTTGCGCGGGATTCCCAGCTTGCAGATACAGTGCAGGCATTGCGGTACTGCTTTTCGACCATACGCTCACTGGCAACAGCCTTGCCGAGTGCCTGTGTCGATTTTGTCAGTTCCTTCTGCATATCAATAATGATCTGTTTTACAAGCTTTTCCGGATCCTCTGCCTTATCGAGCATATCGTTAATGTTCGCCTTGAGAATATCACTGAGTCTGGAAAAAATACCCATCTGAAGTAACCCTCCTGTTTCCGTTCATGTTTGATTCAAAATTGAAATTTATTATCGCAGTATACAACTGCCGATACACTTATTATAGCAAAGATTCTGTCTGTTGTCAAGTAGGATTCACATGAAGAATATGAACATTCTGTTGTGCTACAATAGATCTTGGACAAAAGAAGAAAAAAGGTTGAGAGATAGACGAAAATCTGTTAGAATAAAGTTACCACACCAAATCCCAAACAGAAAGAGGTCTATCTCTCATGGATATTAGTATAACACAAGATATGCGATTTCGTCAATCCCTAATGATGTATGCGGCAAAACACGGTGTGAGCAAAGCAAGCCGGAAATACAATAAAGCACGCTCCTACATCTATTT
>JAZQOZ010000086.1:0-17998 GCA_045628085.1 Oscillospiraceae bacterium
TATTGACATTTATATCGAGGTGTGATATACTACACTCAACGGTACGATATATCGCAGTACGATACATCGCACCAAGATAGATAGGAGTGAGATATATGACAGACAGACTGCGGCGCGTATATGTTCCGATGACGGAAACAGGCTTCTATATCCTGTTCTGCCTGCTGGAGGAAATGCACGGCTACAGCATCGGACAGCGCGTGAAGGAAATGACCGACGGTGCGGTCAAGATCAGCGCCGGAACGATGTACGGGACGCTCTCCAAAATGGAAAAGGACGGCTTGATCTGCTGTACCCGTGAGGAGGACAAGCGCAAGCTGTACCGTATCACCGAACAGGGTTTGGAGATTCTCGGACTTGAAATTGAACGCATTAAGCGGCTTTATCGAAACATCGGAGGTGTGTAACATGGGAGGCAAGTCAGACACAATTATCAGAAGATGGAAGTTTTATACGATCGCTGACGTAGAAAAAGAGGAGCAGTATCTTACCCAAATGGCATCAAAGGGATGGCGCTTTGTCGATACGAACGGATTTCTCTATACCTTTGAAAAATGCGAGCCGGAAAACGTCGCCTACCGCCTGGATTACAGCGGCATTCCGCTCTGTCAGCGCGATGATTATTATGCAATGTTCCGCGATTACGGCTGGGAATATTTGCAGGATATCAACGGTTTCAGTTACTTTCGCAAATCTGCGGATGGCGTTTCGCCGGATGAACTCGAACTGTTCAGCGACGGCGAATCACACCTGAAAATGATCCGGAAATTTCTGTGTGCCAAACTGCCGCTCATTTTTATAATGTTCTTCGCGTGCATGATGATCAATGTTGAAAATATCCGCAATATTATAAATAAAGTGCAGCAAAACGAGCAGCTGAACGGCATGGATGGTTTCTTCCTGTTCATACTTCTGTTTTTGATATTTGAATATATATTTATCACGGTGAATTCTATCTACGCTTATTTCCGTATGAAAAAGAGATATCAGAAAGGCGCATAATTACGTGATATCTGCATATCCTACCGACAGATAGGAGTGATGCAGATGACAGGGATCATTCATTCACAGGGCGCACGCGATCCTTCGCAGGAAGTATATGCGGAAATGGTTGCAAAAGCATCGCGCCGCACCAATATCACGGCAACGGTGCTGAAAGCGTTTATCATCGGCGGCGGAATATGCCTGTTCGGTGAACGGATCCGGCAGATGCTCCTGCAAAGCGGTATCGCACAGGATGATGCCGCCGCATGGACATCGGTCATACTGGTATTGATATCGGCATTTCTGACCGGAACGGGCTTATATCAGCGTCTCGCCAAACACGGCGGCGCAGGAACACTTGTGCCGATCACAGGCTTTGCGAATGCGGTCGCATCGGCGGCGATCGAGGCGAAAACCGAGGGCTTTATTCTCGGTGTCGGAACAAAAATATTCACGATCGCAGGGCCGGTCATCCTCTACGGCACAGCCGCCTCGGTCATATACGGCGTGATCTATTATCTGTTCGGAAGATAAACAAAACTGCGGAATTCATCAAGGATTCCGCAGTTTTTTATATCAGAATTGTTGTTTACCGTTCAGAATCAGCATTTCATCTGCATGAGGGTCTATTTCCTGCTCCTTGACCTGACGCTGCCAGGCATCCGGTGCATAGGATTCGATCTTGACCGTGACGGCTTCGCGTGAACAGCCCCATTTTTCGGTGAAGATGCGGGTAATATCTTCTGCGATCTCCTGCTTGATCTTCTCATCCTTCGGGTATGCTTTGACCACGATCAGCGGCATAGCGTTTCTTCCTTTCCTTATAATGCTTCCATGCTAAATACAGAAAATCATCGCTGTTATATGCATCCCATCCGATACGAATGCGCTTTTTTCCAAGCTCAATAATCGTATCGACAGGCTTATTGCGCTGACGCTTTTTTTTCGGATGCTTTCGGAACGCATGGACATAGGTAATATCTTCCCAGTTGTAGCGCGTGCGCCGTCCGAGCAGATCATGATAGACAAAGCCCTTATCCTCGTGATAATCAATGCGGATATTGCTTGTCATCATCAGCGGAACAGTCATCAAAATACATACCCCGACAATGATGCAGGACAGACGGCCGGAATGATTCAATATGCACAGAATCAATACAACGATAAAGCACGCACAGCAAACCCAGCCGATCCCGGCAGGATCACGGTTCGGAATGACCGTTCCGCGCAGTTTTCTGCGCTGTGCAGGCTTATTTTTCATTTGCGCCATCAGCGGAATCTATCCACACATTCCTGCTTCACAAGAGCGGCAAGCTCCGCCGGCAGATTGTGCTGTGCATCCCACTCCTGCCCGAAGTCTGCGGCATTTGCTGCATACTGACTGTACAGCGGTGATCCCTTGTAATTGCGGAGCAGGAGCGGCAGTTCTTCGCCGTTCTGTTCTGCCCGTGCGATCGCAAGGCACAGTGAAATATTGACCTCTTTCCGGCTGCCGACACATTCAAACGGCTTATTCGGCAGCGCACCGCAAAGCTCCTGCAAAACGGATTCCATTTCCGGCATTTCAAACATCGGCGCTCCGAGCAGTCGTGTGATCTCCGCAAGCGGCAGGAACGGCGACAAAATCACCGAAACAAACAGGCATTTTGCGCAGTGTCCGCACCATTTATCTTCCTTTGCACCTGCATTGCAGCTCCGGAATATCTCGTGATATTTCGTATCACAGGATGCAAAATACCGTGCGATCTGGAATTCCGTCAGCGGTCGGAGCAGACTGTAATACCGAACACCGCAGCGCAGATAATCACGCTCATAGGCGAAAAAGTCGCGCTCGAACTGATAGCTTTTGGAATATTGATGGTTGACCTCTGCTTCGGAAACAGTTGATTCGCTTGCCGAAGATTCATTGGAAAGAATAACATCATGCAGCCCATGCAGATATGCCGTCAGCACCGATGAAAACGCGACGATCGCAGAAAACGGTGTATGTCCGTTCAGGAAACCGCGCTTGTTGCAGTCAAGCATCAGCTTATCCAGTGTGCGTTTCGGTTCAAGGATGCGTTCTTTCGGGATGCCTGCGAGCAATGCCGCCTTTTCCGAGGAATCGCGGTGATTGATCTGATAGGCGCAGGCGTCGTCAAGCTGTCCTTTCAGCAGATTCAGCGTAACGATCGAATCCTTGCCGCCGCCGACCGGCACCAGCTTGCCGGAAAGCGTCTTTTTCGGCGCATCTGCATACGAAACTGCATCATCGCCGGGGATGATGCTCATAAAGCTGCCGATATCCGTCTCAATGCCGTTGCGGTAGAAAAATTCGCCCAAGCCGCCGAAATAAAGCTGTTTCCACCAGTCAAGCTGCTCCTGCGTCATCTGCATCGGGATACGCACAGTCGGGGAGCAGGTGATCTTCCAATAGCTGACAAGCTCCGCCATGCCGAGTGCATTCAGCAGGCGGTGAAGCGTTCCGTCCTGCAAATCCGGACATTCGCACGGGATCTCCCATTTCGGTTCAAATGTGCCGAGCCCCTTGATCTCGAATGTATACGAGATGCGCAGTCTGCCCTCCGCATGATCGGTATGAATGCCGTGAAAGATAAATTCGGGATACTGCTGCCGCAGTTCAGTAAAGGTCATATAGTTGCTCCATTCTGATAAATAGCGCTGAATGCGCAATCTGAAAGAGATCACGCATTCAGTCTAACATCATGGGATTTCAATGGCTGCGATTATTTCGCCTTTGCCGCCTCACGGGCAACCTCAGCGATATGCTCTGCGGACAGTCCGAACTGCTTGAGCAGATCGACTGCCGGACCGGAATGACCGAAGGTATCGTTGACACCGATTCTGCGAACCGGAACAGGGCAGGCTGCGCAGACGGTTTCTGCAACTGCCGAGCCAAGACCGCCGATAATGCTGTGTTCCTCAGCGGTAACGATCGTGCCGGTTTCCTTTGCTGCCTTGATAATGATATCCTGATCGAGCGGCTTAATGGTGTGGATATTGATGACACGGACGGAAATGCCCTCACCTGCGAGCATATCCGCAGCGATCAGTGCTTCATTGACCATCAGACCTGTTGCAACAACAGTCACATCGCTGCCGTCACGGAGCTGAACGCCCTTGCCGAGCTCAAATTTATAGGTCGCCGGATCATTGATGACCGGAACGGCAAGTCTGCCGAAACGGCAGTAAACAGGGCCGTCATGCTGAATTGCAGCTTCAACGGCAGCCTTTGCCTCGGTATCATCTGCCGGATTGATAACAGTCATGCCGGGGATCGTGCGCATCAGGGCGATATCCTCGCAGCACTGATGTGTTGCGCCGTCCTCACCGACCGAGATGCCGGCGTGTGTTGCGCCGATCTTGACATTGAGATGCGGATAGCCGATGGAATTTCGGACAATCTCGAATGCTCTGCCTGCCGCAAACATTGCGAATGAAGAAGCAAACGGTGTCATACCGGCTGCTGCAAGACCTGCTGCAACGCCCATCATATTTGCCTCTGCGATACCGCAGTCAAAGAATCTGTCCGGATATGCCTTTTTGAACATACCGGTTTTGGTTGCGGCTGCAAGGTCTGCATCCAGAACGACCAGATTCGGATATTTTTCTGCCAGTGCGACGAGTGCTTCGCCATAGCTTTCGCGTGTCGCCTTCTTTATGACTTCGCTCATGCTTCTGCCTCCAATCTGTTAAGCTCCGCAGTCAGCTCTGCCATTGCCTTTTCATACTGTTCGGTGTTCGGTGCGGAACCGTGCCAGCCGACCTGATTCTCCATAAAGGAAACGCCCTTGCCCTTCGTGGAATGCTGAACGATCACAACGGGCTGCTGTGTAACGCGCTCTGCCTCACGGAATGCGCGGTCAATATCGTCAAAGTCATGTGCATCCATTTCGATTACGTGCCAGCCGAATGCAGCAAATTTATTCGTGATCGGCTCCGGTGAGCAGACCTCAGTGATCTTGCCGTCGATCTGGAGACCGTTGTTATCCACGATCGCGGTCAGATTGTCAAGACCGTAATGTGCAGCAAACATCGCTGCTTCCCAGACCTGACCTTCTTCGATCTCACCGTCACCGAGGATGGTGTATACGCGATAATTGTCATTGCGCTGCTTGCCGGCAAGTGCCATACCGCAGGCAGAGGAGATGCCCTGACCGAGTGAGCCGCTGCTCATGTCTACGCCGGGGATCGTGATGCAGGGATGTCCCTGAAGTCTTGCACCGATATGGCGGAGCGTTTTCATCTCGTCCATCGGGAAGAATCCGCGTTCTGCAAGTGTTGCATAGAGCGCCGGTGCGGTGTGACCTTTGGAAAGCACAAGGCGGTCACGCTCTGCGAAGTCAGGATTATCCGGATAAACGTGCATTCTTGTGAAATAGAGATACGTCAGTACATCCGCGATGGAAAGTGAACCGCCGGGATGACCGGATTTTGCATTATACACGCCTTCGATGATGCCCATGCGGACTTTGCAGGCGTGAATCTGGAGCTGTCTGCGAAGCAAATCGTCCATTTTCGTAATCTTCCTTTCTGCCGTGCGCAAAACTGTGAACTGCGCCCATAGCTAGAATTATTATACTATATATTGCGAAAAAATGCAAGCGATTTCTCACAGTATTTATGACTGATTCTTGCTGATTTATTCCTGATTCTTGCGAAAATCCGCAGGACAGCGTATTTTCGGCAGATCCGGCGGACAATTCTGCGGAGATACCGCCGGATATCCCGAACGGAAAACAGCGGAAAACGCCGCAAAAAATGCCCTTCCCCGTCAGGTACGGAGAAGGGCACTGCATCATATCAGTTCATCCCAACGATCATGCGGAGAATCGCGATCACATCATCGCTTGACAGAATTCCGTCCGCATTACAGTCTGCATTCAGAAGTCCCTGCGTATTTATTGTTGCTGATGCATCCTCTGCGATCAGGCGTGCAAGCAATACGGCATCGGATACGTCCACATTATTGCTGCAGTTACAGTCGCCGCGCAGCAGGAGAGATTCCGGTTGCATCGTCGTTGTTGTCGGAGTTGTTGTCGTTGTTTTGGACGTTGTTGTTTTAGACGTCGTTGTTTTGGACGTTGTTGTTTTGGTCGTTGTCGTTTTGGTCGTTGTTGCCGGGGGCGTCGTTTCCTGAACAGCATCCGCTTCCTTCAGCACAAAGCTGCATTGATCGGCAGAACCAAATACGCCTTTATCATCAGCCGGCGTTCCGCTGACTCGAATCACAACCGCGATCGTATCGCCTGCTTTTGCATGGATTTGATTGGAAAGCGTAAACCAGTTATTCCATCCGACAGGAGAGAACGACATCTTCTCCGTGTTGGTAGCGCTCTCAAGCGTAACAACCACACTGCTTGCTTCGTTTCCCTGGAAGGAGCCTGTAAATTCATACGTTCCGGAGACCGGTACGGTTACGGAAGCATAAGCCATTGCATTCATGAATGAATCCGGAGAATACCAATGCAGCGCGTATGTACCGGATTTTGCATCCTCATTGCGGACATCATAATGACCGTTCGCCGGCGGAGACTGGATCGTCCAGCCGGTCGGCTGTGAAGTTGTCTTGCCGTCCAGTTCAAAATCAGGATTTGTCAGCAGATTGTCGCTTGCAGATGAAGGAACACTGCCGATCGCATCAACCGAACTGCCGTGTACGCTGTTAAATACGTACAGGGATTCCAGCGGCTTTCCCGATGCGTCAAAGAGCGCCTGATTTTCCCAGCCGCTTCCGCCATAATCCTTCGCATCTGCGTCATATTCCGCAGCGGTCTGTGTTGCCCAGCCGCCGCCGTACTGATTCCAGATCGAATTGAGCTGATTGCTTTCCGCATTGATCGCAAGCCATGCAGGTTCCCAGTAAAATACGCCGATGCCCTTTCCGTCCGGAATTTCAGACATCGCGCGGAACAGATCCTCAAGGAACGAGATCTGACCGCCTGCATCGACCGGATAATTCACATAGCTGCCGAGGTCTTTCTGCGAAGCGATCGTATTCGTGCCGGGATCCTTGTTCTCCAGACTGCTTGCCCATGAGGTTTCCGCAACAAGGACTTTTTTGCCGTATGTTTTCGCAATATTGCCCAGCGTATTTTTCAGGGCATCCGGTGTGCCGTGCCAATAGGGATAATATGACGTTGCAAATACATCATAATCGACGTTATTCTGCTTCAGCATTTTCGCAAGATAATCCATGTTGGATGCTTTTTCCGGATTGGTGAAATGCAGCGCAACAAGGACATTTTTATCAAATTCACGGACAGCCTTTGCACCGGCACTGAACAGGCTTGTGAGGTCTTTCCAGACAGCATCGCCCCAGCCGCCCTTATCGAGCGAAACGCCGCACATTCCGGTCGTTGTCTCATTGCCGACCTGTACCATTGCGATATCCACGCCGGTCGCTTTCAGCTTTTTCAGTGTTTCGCCGGTAAAACGATAGATCGCGTCTGCCTTCTGGCTGACGGAATAATTCTCCCATGCTTTCGGGGCACGCTGCTTGGCAGGATCCGCCCAGAAATCCGAATAATGAAAATCGACAAAGAGTTTCAGTCCGGCAGCTGCACAGCGCTTGGCGATCTGTTCGGCACAGGCGACATCATTCGCACCGCCGCCGTATGTAATGTGCGACTGTGCGCCGTTCGGATCGTTCCAGATGCGGACACGGATCGTATTGATGCCGGCATCTGCGAGCGTTTTGAAGATATCCTGTTCCTTTCCGTTCCGGTCATAGAATTTCACGCCGCTTTGTTCCAAAGCGATAACAGATGAAATATCTGCACCCTTGAACGGATCGCCGTTTTCAAACGGCAGTCCGGTTATGCCGGAAAATGTGATTGAAGTGCCTGCACTTACGTTTTGCGGGAGCATAAAGAAGCTGCTGCTGTACAACATGACGGCGGCTGCTGCTGCGGAAAAAAGTTTCTGGAGTTTCATGGAATAGACGACCTCTCTTTATTTTGATTTGCACGATCAAATTCCGTCTTTCTCATATCAGCTTTATACTATTATACCATGTTTCAGTCACAAAATGCAATAGTTTTTGAAAATTTTATAGAGAAACCGCCGTGATTTTCTCATCAAAAGCATCCTTGGCATACAGCAGTCAGCCTGATGCATCACAATCGGAAAACAGCACTGCCGGACGGTCTGTACGCTTGACATCATAACCGGTTTGTGATAAAATAATAGTGCATAACGTATTATAGATGTTACGCAGAAAGGCGGTGTAAAATATGCCTGATCTGTTTTTTTGTCCCGAACGCTGGGAACCGGATCAGATGATCTCAACGAACGTAGCCGCAGAAACCCGTGTATGCGGATTTTCCGGCAGAACAGTCGATGCATGGCAGCTCGGAGATTTCGGTTCCGGCTGGACTGCGATCGTTTCGCATATTCCGATGGAAGCAGGCTGGCTGGAAGCCGGCTCACAATATCGTTTCTGTTTCTGGCTCAACGGCGGTGAAAACAGCCGCGGCGATGAAACCTGTATGCTTGAGATTTTCGGTGATGCGTGGGAAGAACGTCTGCGTTTCCGGCTCAACCGGGATCAGACAAAGCCGCTGCTTGAAAAGAATCACTGGCTGCTTTTTGCTGTTCCGTTTACTGCACCGGAAGCGGCAGAAGCACTGCATTTCCGGTTTGTGGCGGCAGGCGCAGTCTGCACGATTGCCGGTATTCCGGATATGGATATGGCTGCCTGTGAGGCGCTGACATCCGATCCGCCTGATACGGAGCATACTGTGCGGCACAATCTCGCATTCCCCCACGGCTGGGAGGAAGAAAAACTGATCTCTGCCGAAAAACTGCGGATCAGCAAGAAGTCTGCGAAAAAAACTGTCATTGCAGCAGCGGCGGCTGCAGCCCTTTGCACAGCCGCAGCAGTCGCACTCCGGCAGTATCTGAAAAAGAAACAATAAAAAGTATCGCTGTGCGATGATTCATAATGGGCTGACAGCCCGAAAGCAGGGGATGAGACAGATTCCCATGTTGAATCCGTCGGAGGCACTTAAAAATCAGGATGACAAATACATCCACAGGAGGAATTGAATTACATGAAACTCGGAATGGTCGGACTGCCGAATGTCGGCAAAAGCACACTGTTCAATGCGCTGACGAATGCCGGCGCAGAATCCGCAAATTATCCGTTCTGCACGATCGACAAGAATGTCGGTATCGTTTCGGTGCCGGATGCACGTTTGGAAAAACTTGCAGAGATCTATCAGCCGAAGAAATTTACACCGGCAACCCTGCAATTCGTTGATATCGCAGGACTGGTCAAGGGTGCATCAAAGGGTGAAGGTCTGGGCAACCGTTTCCTTGCGGATATCCGTGAGGTCGATGCGATCATCCATGTTGTGCGCTGCTTTGAGGATGATAATATTGTCCATGTGGACGGCTCGATTGATCCGAAGCGTGATATTGATGTCATCAATCTGGAACTGATCTTTTCAGATATTGAACTGATCGAGCGCCGCATCGACAAAACCGCGAAACTTGCAAAGGGCGATAAGAAATATCAGGCGGATGTGGAACTGCTCAAACGGCTTCAGGCACACCTGACCGATGAAAAACCTGCCCGCAGCTTTGACTGCACAGAAGATGAATGGGCTGTCATTCTGGAAACACCGCTTCTGACTGCAAAGCCTGTCATTTACGCTGCAAATCTCTGCGAGAGCGATTTCTCCGATGATCTGAACAGCAATGCACATTTTCAGGCGGTCAAGTCGATCGCAGAGGCAGAAAATGCAGCCGTATTCCCGATCTGCGCACAGATCGAGGCAGAAATTTCCGATATGGATGCAGATGAGCAGAAAGAGTTTCTCGCCGATCTCGGTCTGGAAGAATCCGGTCTGACGCGCATCATTCACGCAGGCTATTCACTGCTCGGACTGATCTCGTTCCTGACGGGCGGTTCGGATGAATGCCGAGCATGGACGATCAAGAGGGGTACAAAAGCACCGCAGGCAGCCGGCAAGATCCATTCGGATTTTGAAAAAGGCTTCATCCGTGCAGAGGTGATCTCATTCGAGGACTTCATGGCAAACGGCGGCAATATGGTCGCAGCCAAGGAAAAGGGTGTTGTCCGTATGGAAGGCAAGACCTATGAGGTCGCAGACGGTGATATCATCACATTCCACTTTACATCATAATGAAAAAGCCGCTTTCGCCGCGAATATGCGTGACGGAAGCGGCTTTCTTTATACAAAAAACGGGATTCCAAAGAGCATTTGTCCCTTTGGAATCCCGTTTTCATTATTCACATGAAATATTATGCGCCCAGAACAGCAATGACCTCATGCTCGCCGCCCTCAGCAAATACCGGAACAACATTGCCCTCGATCTTCTTGCCGTCAACCGTCAGGGACTTGATGCCCTTGGATACATGATCCGGATTCTGAACGGTGATGTTGTAGGTCGCGCCGCGGAACTTTCTGGTTGCGGTGAAGCCGTCCCAAGCCTTCGGAATAGACGGATCAACCTTCAGACCGTCAAAGTCTGCGGAGATACCGAGGATATACTGTGAGATCGCAACAAAGTTCCATGCCGCCGTACCGGTCAGCCATGAGTTCTTGCCTTCGCCGAATCTGCTTGCATCCTTACCTGCGATCATCTGACCGTAGACATACGGCTCGGTCTTGTGCAGGTCGGAGATATCCTCATTGAATGCCGGAGCGATCTTGCTGTAGTATTCAAATGCCTTGTCGCCTCTGCCGGCATAAGCCTCTGCGCAGATGATCCATGCATTATTGTGCGTGAAGATACCTGCATTCTCCTTGTAGCCGCCCGGATAGGTCGAAATTTCGCCGTATTCGATATAATACTTGGTGAATGCCGGATTATTCAGCACCAGACCGTACTTGGTATTCAGGTACTTGTCGATGGAATCGAGCGTCTTGATATCAGCGCCCTGATCCTTACCGATCTCGGACATAACTGCGAAGCCCTGCGGCTCAATGAAGATCTTGCCTTCTTCACATTCCTTGGAGCCCATCTTTCTGCCCTCTGCGTCATAAGCACGCAGGAACCAGTCACCGTCAAATGCGGATGCCATGACGTTCTGCTTCATCTTGTCGATCTCAGCCTGTGCCTTTGCAGCCTCATCGTCCTTGCCGAGATGCTTCAGAATGCCGACATAGGTCGGGCCGACGTATGTGAACAGTGCTGCGACCATGACGGACTCAGCAACCTTGGAATAACCGCCCTCAGCCTTGAACTTCGGGTTGGTATAGGTCTGGAAGCTCTCGCCCGGCTTATCGGAATAGCAGGAGAGATTGATGCAGTCGTTCCAGTCAGCACGCATTGCAAGCGGCAGACCGTGCGGGCCGAGATTATTGACGATATGATAGAAAGAAACATTCAGGTGATCGAGCATCGGCTTTGCCTTGGACTCGTCATTGTCATACGGAACAAGCTCATCCAGAATGCCCCAGTCTCCGGATTCCTTGATATATGCGCCGACAGAGAGGATCATCCACAGCGGATCATCGGAGAAGTCGCCGCCGATATCGGAATTGCCCTTCTTGGTAAGCGGCTGATACTGGTGATAGCATCCGCCGTCCTCAAGCTGTGTTGCAGCGAGGTCGATCAGGCGGTCTCTTGCTCTGTCCGGAATCTGGTGGACGAAGCCGAGGATATCCTGGTTGGAATCACGGAAGCCCATGCCTCTGCCGATACCGCTTTCAAAATAGGATGCGGAACGGGAAAGATTGAATGTGACCATGCACTGGTACTGGTTCCAGATATTGACCATACGGTTGACCTTGTCATCCGAGGTGTTGACATTGAAGATGCCGAGGAGCTTGTCCCATGCGTCTTTCAGCTCTGCCAGACCGGCAGCGACCTTTTCAGGGGTATTGTACTTCTCGATCATCGCATAAGCCTTTTCCTTGTTGATGGAACGGCCGTCTGCTGCGAATTTCTTGTCATCCGGATTCTCGACATAGCCGAGGATAAAGACGAGCGTCTTGCTCTCGCCCGGCTTCAGGGTGATCTCTTTGTAATGCGAAGCGATCGGGGACCAGCCGTCTGCAAAGGAATTGGTTGCCTTGCCGTTGACAACAGCCTGCGGATCGCCGAAGCCGTTATACAGACCGATGAAGGAATCACGGTCGGTATCATAACCGTCAATGGTATCATTCACGGTGTAGAATGCATAGTGGTTGCGTCTGTCGCCGTATTCGGTTCTGTGGTAGATGGTAGAACCTTCGACCTCGACCTTACCGGTGGAGAAGTTTCTCTGAAAGTTGGTGCAGTCGTCCTGTGCATCCCAGAGGCACCATTCTGCAAAGGAGAACAGTTTGAAGGACTTTTCAGCGCCGCCCTCATTGGTCAGGACAACCTGCTGCACTTCGCCGTCATAATTCTGCGGAACGAAGAAAGTCACTTCTGCTTTCAGATCATTTTTCTTACCGGTGATAACGGTATAACCCATACCGTGGCGGCACTCATAGGAATCGAGTGCAGTTTTGACCGGTGACCAGCCCGGATTCCAGATCGTTCCGTTCTCGGAGATATAGAAATATCTGCCGCCCATGTCGATCGGGACATTGTTGTAGCGATAACGGGTGATGCGGCGCAGACGTGCATCCTTATAGAAGCTGTAGCCGCCTGCCGTATTGGAGATCAGGGAGAAGAAAGCCTGTGTTCCGAGGTAATTGATCCACGGATACGGTGTCTGCGGAGACTGAATGACGTATTCTTTGCGTACATCATCAAAATGACCGTAAGATTTCATTGTATTACGCTCCTTTTTACAGAATTACATTCACTTTTTGCGGAATCGCGCAATAATTGCGCAGATATACAATATTATAGCACAATCTGCACAAAATTACAAGCCGCTATTTTCACGAATTTTCCATGCAAACCTATAGCATATTACACAAAGTACAAAAATACAAAGTGCATATCAGCGGTTCAATAACCGAGGTTTTCGGCAACCAGTATCACATGGATGCGATTCGGGACGCGCTGAAAACCGGAAACAACATAGGAACAGCAGATTCGCTGCTCCGCCTTGCAGCCTGCGGCAAGTTCGCCGTGCATACCGGCACAGATACCGGTTTTGGCGCAGGGCGTGTCCTGATGCAGGCGCATTGCATTGACCGGAGCCGCCAGACTGCGCACACGCTTGATCGCAGCCGGAATATCCGGAACGATCTTATTCGCACCGGCAACGACAATGACAGAGGACGGACCGTAGATTAGCGCAGCAGCGCGGTTTCCGTTGCCGTCCACATTGTAAAGCTCGCCCTGCTCGGTTACGGCATTGCTGCTCATGAGATAGCAGTCGGCATAAAAGCTCCGGCGGTACAGCTCTGTGATGCCGCCCTGCTGAGCCTCTGCTCTGTCGAGATAATCGTAGTCGCCGGAGCGCAGCAGATCGGTGATGCCGCATTCGTCGAGTGTCATAGAGCCGCCGCTTGCGATCAGCGCGCCTTTCGTCAGCAGTTCCTCAACTTTTTGAAGTGCATCCTCTTTCGTCTGCACCCAGCAGGCATCCATGCGGTTCGCCTGCAATGCCTTGACGGTTCGTTCCAGTTTCATTTCAAGATGGATCTGCATAGATCCATGCACAGAATATTCTGACATCGTTTATCCTCCTTAACTGATAAAAGCAGCAGGAACATGATTTTCATGCCCCTGCTGCCGATTTGCAAGAATTAGCCCATTCCGCCGTACATACTGTAGTAGCTCTGCATCAGCGCGTTCTGATAGCCCATATAGTCAATATTGAGGACCTTGTACCGTTTGAAAGCACGGTTGTTTCTCTCACACGACAGGTCTTTCGAGAGATTGCTGAGCATATCAAGGAATTCCTGATGATAGATGTTATAACGGACGTTTTCGATCTGGTTTTCGTTCCAGAGGTCGTCGTCTGTCATACGCTCCTCGATATCCATTTTGACAACGATGTAATAGCACTCATCGTCCTTGATCAGTTCCGGCTTCAAAAGCGGTGTTTTCTCATCTGCGACCCAGTTATAAACCTTTTCGCAGGGCGTATAGCTCGGTTCAGTCGTGGTTTCATCGGCATCCTCATCTGCTGTTGCAGAAGTGCTGACTGCCAGTGTCATTTCATGTTCAAAGCTGTAGGTCACAGCAGTTGTTGTCGTTGTTTCGGTAGTTCCGGTCGTGGATGTAGTCGCAACAGCGGTCGTTGTATCCTGATCCTCGTCCTCTGCATCTTCCTCATCAGCTGCGGTCGTGGTCGTAGTTTCTTCGTCCTCGTCCTCGTCAGCTGCGGCGGTCGTGGTTTCTTCGTCCTTATCCTCGTCCTCGTCAGCCGCGGCGGTCGTGGTATCTTCTTCCTCGTCCTCAGCAGCCTTTGTGGTGGCATCCGGATCCTCGGTAGCAGCGGTATTGCCGTCCTTATCTGTCGTGACCTTTGCGGTCGTCGGTGTGGTAATGGTATTGCCTTCCTCATCCGTGGTCGTCACAGCAGCCTCGGAAAGCGAAGTAACATAATTGTTATGCTCCTCGATCAGGAAGTCAAACTCATTCATCAGCTCAGCGGTGCTTCCGGTTTTTTTCTTCAGACGCTTGAGGTAATCGTTTGCCATGTTCTCGATTTCCTTCTTGCCGTCTGCCTTGAGGAGATTGCCCTCGCCGTCCTTGAGGGGCATTTCGATATATTTGGTACGCAGGGTATTGGTTTTATAGTGATCGTAAAGCTCCTGCTCCTCGATGCCCTTTGAACCGCCCTCGCCGTAATATGCCTCCCAGAGCGCATCCTGCTTATAGGAATTGAGGACGATATCCTTGACGGTCTCCTCACCGATACCGGTATTGGTGAAAAACTCACCGTAATAGCTCATGCTGGAAGCGGCATTTGCATCAGCAGATGCAAGCTGTTCGCCGGTCAGTGTCAGACCGAGTGCATCAAATTCCTTTTCGATCGCGGCAAAGGTCTTGCAGTATTCCTCAGCTTTGTTCTGGATCCATTCCTCAGCAGATACGCCGTCGATATCCGATGAAGCCAGAACTTTCTTATAATCCTCAGAAGTTTCTGCGTCTTTGAAAACTTCGCCGGATTCGTCGCCCTTGCGGATCGTTTCGACCGCTTCGCCGTAAGCACTGGTCGCATAATAAAGATAGATGCCTGCACGAACGTCAAAATCGCTGACCGTCATGGCAGTTGCCGTATTTTCGCCGCAGGAAGCCATGCTTGCAGCCGTACAGGCGGCAAGCAGGATCGCTCCTGCTCTTCTCAACAGATTCATGGGTAGAAAGAGCCTCCTTAAATATATAAGTCGATTGGATAAAATCCGATACACTGTTATTATACATGATTTTTCGGTAAATGTCCATACCCTTTTGCGATTTTTTTGTTTTCTCACGAAATTTTCACGAAAGCGCGCCGACAGTCTTTATATGAACTGCACAAGCGGCAGATAAAAACTTTGTTAAAAATATATATTCTGTATTCATTGCTTTTTTTTATAAAATATGGTATAATAACGACAGCAGTTTTGCAGCTGTATTTTTGAGAGACACGGCGGCAGACGGCACGCTTGCCGGAGCGTTTCCGGCGTGACATCATCAGGAGGTATATTGAATGAAACTTTGTTCAAACTGCGGAACGCAAAACCCGGACTATTACACGCAATGCCCGAACTGCGGCACGGCTCTGCCGGCAGCGGCACCGCAGCCGATTTATTCCGGTTCTTCAACAGGCGGCTATATTCCGCGCGCATTTCAGGCAGCGCCGGTCACATCAATGGGCGGCTGGTTCGGCTGGACGCTCCTCTGCGGGCTTCTGCTGATCATCGGACCGATCATTATGATGTGCACAGCAGATGATCCCTCTGCAAAGAATTTTGCAAAAGCAACGCTGATCCTTCAGATCATCGCGATTGTGCTTTCAGTTGTACTTTTAGCGCTTTATATAAGCCTGATCAAAAGTATTTCTTACTGATTGACAGATATTGATACAATCGAATCCAGACTGAACAGGAGGAATATTACTATGGCAAGATGTGCTTCGTGCGGCGCTGAGCTGCCGGATTATTATACAAGCTGCCCGAACTGCGGCGGCACACAGGTCGTCAGAAACGCGGCTCCGCAGCCGCAGCCGTCGGCATATATGCCGATGGAGGAACAGCGCGTTGTTTATTCAACGGGGCAGTGGATCGGCTGGATGCTGCTTTGCTCGTTTTTACCGCTGATCGGTATTATCATTATGATGTGCGTGGCGAAGGATCCTTCCGCAAAGAATTATGCAAAGCTGATGCTGATCCTTTCGATCATCGCAATCGTATTCGAAGTGATCGTGGGTGCGCTGATTCTTGTTCCTGCATATCTCGGATATGTTGAGCGGGCAAGAGAGGCAAGCGAGCTTTACGGCATGATGATCGCTTTCATCCGCTGAAAACAATCGTACACAACAAAACCGCCCTGTACCTGATTGGTACAGGGCGGCATTTTTGCAGGATCGAATAAAATGAAAAAAAGCAGAGCAACTGCCCTGCTTCTTAAATAAAATGAGGTCAAATCAAAATGTGTAGAACAAAAGAAAGGAGACAACAAAACGAGTGAAAATAACATTACATTACTTCACTGTCCTTATTATACATCAAAAGAAGGAAACAGTCAACCGTTTTTTTCGTTTTTTCGGGTCCTTTCTAAAAATTTTGTAATAATAGCCAAAATCTGCATATGAATTTGTGCATATTTCCGTGAATCATCCGGTCGTTTCGCGTCCAAATTTCAGCGATTCGAGAAAAATCATCGAAAATTAGGGAAACAGCTTTACATTCGGCTCGATTTGTGGTATAATAGATAAGCAAAATTCTGCACCGGCGCAGACTGTTTTGTTCCGGCGCAGATGAAAGCCTATATACTATTATATAATTGGAGGTACATTCTTATGGCTATCGTTCGTAAGAAGAAGACGATGGACGGCAACAATGCTGCTGCTTATGTGTCCTACGCCTTCACGGAAGTCGCCGGTATCTATCCGATCACGCCTTCCAGCCCGATGGCAGACTATGTTGACCAGTGGTCTGCACAGGGTGTCAAGAACATCTTCGGTACAACTGTCAAGGTTGAGGAGATGCAGTCTGAGGCAGGTGCTGCCGGTACGGTTCACGGCTCCCTGAATGCCGGTGCGCTGACCACAACATATACTGCTTCCCAGGGTCTTCTCCTGATGATCCCGAATATGTATAAGATCGCCGGCGAGCTGCTGCCCTGCGTATTCCACGTATCTGCACGCTGCGTCGCTTCCCACGCTCTGAACATCTTCGGTGACCATTCTGACGTTTATGCCTGCCGTCAGACCGGTTTCGCAATGCTCGCAGAAACCAACCCGCAGGAGGTCATGGATCTCGCTGCTGTTGCACATCTTGCGTCCATTAAGAGCCGCGTTCCGTTTATCAACTTCTTCGACGGTTTCCGTACCTCTCACGAGATCCAGAAGATCTCCGTATGGGATTATGAGGATCTGAAGGAAATGTGCGATATGGATGCTGTTAAGGCATTCCGTCAGCGCGCTCTGAATCCGGAAACTCCGACCATGCGCGGTTCTCACGAGAACGGCGATATCTTCTTCCAGCATCGTGAAGCCTGCAACAGCTACTACAATGCTGTTCCGGCAATCGTGGAAGAGTACATGGACAAAGTCAATGCAAAGCTCGGCACTGACTACAAGCTGTTCAACTACTACGGCGCTGCTGATGCAGACCGCGTAATCATCGCAATGGGCTCTATCTGCGACGTTGCAGAAGAAGTCATTGATTACCTGAACAAGAAGGGTGAGAAGGTCGGTATCGTTAAGGTTCGCCTGTTCCGTCCGTTCTCTGCTGAAAAGCTCGTTGAGGCAATTCCGGCATCTGCTAAGACTGTTGCAGTTCTTGACAGAACCAAGGAGCCGGGCTCCCTCGGTGAGCCGCTGTACCTCGATGTTGTCGCTGCTCTGAATGTTACCGGCAGAACCGATCTGAAGGTCATCGGCGGCCGTTACGGTCTGGGCTCCAAGGATACTCCGCCTGCATCTGTCTTTGCTGTATAT
>JAZQOZ010000087.1:0-12068 GCA_045628085.1 Oscillospiraceae bacterium
GCCGAGCGTACAGTATGAGGTCGAGATGGTCAAGGGACTGAGCAATATTCTCTTTGGCGGTGAGGGGCTCATGCTCACAAAACTGACCGGCCCCGGCAAGGTCATTCTCCAGACACAGAACTTCAATGATTTTGCAGGCAGAATCATTGCAAAGATCCCGTCCAAGAACTGACGGGCATTCATTCAGAACAGAAAATGCGTATCTGCGAATAAACCGCGCAGATACGCATTTTTTTGCATGATAATTCAGAAGCGCAAAAATAAAGGTTTCGGTCAAGCCTTTACAAAGGCTTGCAGGTTCTTAGGGCAGCGCCCTAAGTCGTGTTCCGCAGAACACGATACTACCTTCGACTTCCGGCACGGGAAGATAGGGGTTTGGGGGAAGATCCCCAGCATGGGGCATGATTAAAATGACCTGAAGGTCACGGACGCTTCCGGTCTGACGCCGCGGCGCGAGCGGATGACTGTGGAGGGATTCAAGCAGGCGAAAAAAGACTTAATTTCAAAAACGCTCTTGACTTCTCCGCTTCCGGATGGTACAATAAAAGAAAAGGAAGCGTATGTTCGGGACAAAGTTATTCCGAATTTGAAAACGGATACTCTTGTTCCACGACAAGATATTCACAGACAAGGAACAAAGATGTATCTTGATCGTCAGCGTGAGCTTGCCAAAAATAATCAGCACGGTCCGGGATATCTTACGATAACAGACGATGAGGTTCTCGCGCTTGTTCGTGAGTTCAAAGGAAAAGGTAGATTAAATATCAAGGATTCAACAACGAATTGGAACAGTCAAGAAATAATCCTAACGAATGATAAGATTATAGGTGTTGTTGTCAATAATAATACCGGAAAAGCTGTTCCGACAACAGTATTCAAAATTCATTACAGCGCAAATGGAATACATGTTGTTCCGGATTATCCGAGTAAAAAGAGAGGCGAAAAAAATGACAATCAATGATATATGGAAATATTTTGATTTCAAAACAACTGTTTGTGTTCAAACAAGTTATGGCTCCAAAAACACAGGTATCATTACTGGTGTTGAGAACAGCTTTGAAACAAACTCCGGTAAAGATGAAATTGAACTTGACATCGGCGATTGCTATTTAGCTATCGAAATTCCGGACATTGTTTCGATCGAAAAAGTCGAAAAAACCGCCCTGAGCAATCAAGGCGGTTTTTTCATGCCCGAAAAGAGGTGAAACAAGTGTGATATCTTCCCCCATTTTTTATCATTCGTTCTTCTATTGTAAGGCGTACATGGCTGCAATGAGATTTTAGCGGCAAGTTGACCGCGGGATCACATTGTCAGTGCTTTTGTGATTTCTGTCTGTTGATAGAATCTTGAGCCGTGAATCACAATGATCCACGGCTCTTTGATGTTATTGTTCTGTTTCCTTCGCAGTATCCTTTTTCGCAAATACAACGAGTTTGCTGAATACATAGTTGATCGCAAGTATGATAAACTGTGAAGCGATCGTCATGATAATATATCCGGAATCGCCCCATTTGAAAATGACAGGCAGCTCCATCAAGCCAAGTTCCAGAAAATATGTCACAAACCGCGCTCCGTAGAATGTCAGTACCTCATGTACCAGATCGCTTTTCTCCATGGATTCGCTGTAGAATACATATTTCTTATTGACGATGAATGCAAATGTGACTGTTATGATCCATGATATCGTTGTATTGATACCGTTCGGAAGGGGAGCTGTACTGAGCGAAATGCCTGCAAGTCCGAACAGCCATTTTCCCAGCAGCTTCGTGATGATCGAAACAACTGTCGTCCATGCGCCGTAATAGCAGTAGCGCCAGACACTCTCGTATTTATCCCAGAGTTTTTTCAGCGGCTTCGGCAGCAGCTTCAATACAAATTGCAGAAGTTTTTCAAGCATTGCTTTTTTCCTCCCGTTCTGTTATTATTCCAGTTCAAATGCGCCGGTGTAAAGCTGATAATACGTTCCCTTCTTTTCGATCAGTGCATCATGGCTGCCGCGCTCGATGATTCTGCCGTGATCCAGTACCATGATCACATCGGAATTCTTGACGGTGGACAGACGGTGCGCAATGACAAAGACCGTTCTGCCCTTCATCAGTGCATCCATGCCGCGCTGAACGATCGCCTCAGTACGGGTGTCGATCGAGGATGTTGCTTCATCCAGTATCATGACAGGCGGATCGGCAACCGCTGCTCGCGCGATCGCAATGAGCTGACGCTGTCCCTGCGACAGATTTGCGCCGTTGCCGCTGAGAAGCGTATCATAGCCGTCCGGCAGACGGGTGATGAAATCATCCGCACCTGCGAGCTTTGCCGCCGCGATACATTCGTCATCCGTTGCATCCAGTCTGCCGTAACGGATATTATCCATAACAGAACCGGTAAAGAGGTTGGTTTCCTGCAAAACGATACCGAGCGAACGCCGCAGGTCTTTCTTTTTGATCTTATTGATATTGATGCCGTCATAGCGGATCTTTCCGTCTGCGATATCATAGAAACGGTTGATGAGGTTCGTGATCGTCGTTTTGCCGGCACCGGTCGCACCGACAAATGCAACTTTCTGTCCGGGCTTTGCGAATACTGTGACATCGTGCAGAACGTCCTTGCCTTCCTCATAGGCGAAGTCCACGCTGTCAAGCGTTACATCGCCGCAGAGCGGTGTATAGGTGATCGAACCGTCTGCTGTATGCGGATGCTTCCATGCCCATTCGTGGGTGATCTCGTCAGCTTCGGTGATCGTTCCGTCTGCATTTTTCCGGACATTGACCATTGTCACATAGCCGTTATCGGCTTCCGGTTCTTCGTCGATCATCGCAAAGACACGCTCTGCTCCGGCAACTGCCATAACGATCGAATTGATCTGCTGTGTGACCTGATTGAGGTTGCCCGTGAACTGCTTTGTCATATTCAGGAACGGCACAACGATACTGATATCAAGTACCTTGCCGGACAGCGAGAGGTTCGGCACATTTTTCAGCAGCAGTACGCCGCCGATCGTTGCAATTACAACATAGAGAATATTGCCGATGTTCATGATCAGCGGAACGAGTGCATTTGCGTATGCGTGTGCGCGGTACATATCTTCAAAGAGCGCATCATTTACCGCATCGAAATCCTGCTGGCTCTTGGATTCGTGGCAGAATACCTGAACGACTTTCTGACCGTTCATCATTTCCTGCACATAACCCTCCGTCTTGCCAACTGCCGCCTGCTGACGGACAAAGTATTTTGCCGAGCCGCCGCCGATCTTTTTGGAAACCATGAGCATTGCAAAAACGCCTACCAGAACGACCAGCGTCAGCCACACACTGAGATACAGCATGATGAAGAATACACAGCATACGACTGCGCCTGCCTGTAAAAGGGACGGGAGCGCCTGCGCGAGCATCTGGCGCAGCGTGTCGATATCATTGGTATAATGGCTCATGATATCGCCGTGCTTATGCGTATCAAAATAACGGATCGGGAAATTCTGCATACTGTCGAACAGCTTGCAGCGCATCTTGTTGAGGAAGCCTTGCGTCATGATCGCAACAAGCTGCTGCCAGAGCGTCATGCACATAATAGACAGTACATAGAGTGTGATCAGCAAGCCGACCTTCGGATAAATAACTGCTTTTGCAGCTTCCCAGTCGCCGCTTTCGGCAAAAGTCTGGATATCGGAAATGACCTGCTGCATGAAAATTGCCGGAACGGACGATGCCGCCGCAGAAAACAGAATACATACGATCGCAACCGGCAGCAGCTTCGGATAAAACTGCTTCAGCATTCCGAGTATACGATTGATGGATTTGAGCGCTTCACCCGGCTTGCGCGGTGCGCCGTAGCCGTTGGTATTACGAGGCATCGCTGTCACCTCCGTTCGTCTGCTGCTCATAGACTTCGCGGTAAATGTCGCTGGTCTGAAGCAGTTCATCATGTGTGCCTGCCGCAGCGACCTTGCCGTTATCCATGACAAGGATCATATCTGCATCCTGCACGGATGCGACACGCTGCGCAATAATGATTTTTGTGGTATCAGGGATGAATTTGCGGAATCCGGCGCGGATGAATGCATCTGTTTTCGTATCGACCGCGCTGGTGGAGTCATCGAGGATCAGGATCTTCGGCTTTTTGAGCAGCGCACGCGCAATGCAGAGACGCTGTTTCTGTCCGCCGGAGACATTCGTTCCGCCCTGCTCGATCATGGTTTCGTAGCCGTCCGGAAACGCACTGACAAAATCATGCGCCTGCGAGAGCTTGCACGCTTCGATCAGTTCCTCGTCAGTCGCATCCGGATTGCCCCAGCGCAGGTTTTCGCTGATCGTACCGGAGAACAGCACGTTCTTCTGCAAGACCATTGCAACGGAATCACGCAGAACATTCAGATCGTATTTGCGGACATCTATGCCGCCGACCTTGATGCATCCCTCGGTAATATCGTACAGGCGCGGAATGAGCTGCACGAATGAGGATTTGCCCGAACCGGTACCGCCGATGATACCGACCGTTGCACCGGACGGGATATTGACATTGATATCCGAGAGCGCATTTTTCTTCGCTTTCTGCGAATACTTGAAGCTGACATTTTCAAAGGAAATGCTGCCGTCCGCAACCGTTGTGCAGGCATTTTCCGGATTGTGGATGTCCGGTTCCTCCTGCAATACTTCGGAAATACGCTTGATGGATTCCGCAGACATCGTCAGCATGACATAGATCATGGAGATCATCATGAGCTGCATCAGGATCTGGAAACCGTAGGTCAGCATACTGGACATTTCGCCGACATTGATCGAGCTTTCGTGATTGATAATGATTCTTGAACCGACCAGCAGGATAAATGACATATTGAAATACAGACACGCCTGCATGATCGGGCTGTTCAGCGCAACAATACGCTCTGCCTTGGTGAAGTCTGCGCAGATATCCTCGGATGCTGCATGAAACTTCTTCTTCTCATAGTCTTCACGGGAAAAGCCCTTGACGACGCGCATACCGCGGACATTTTCTTCAATGGATTCATTCAGGCGGTCGTACTTCTTAAAAACGCGGCGGAATGCCGGCATCGCATATTTTGCGATCACAAGCAGACCGGCGACCAGAACCGGAATGACAACAACAAATGTACCGGCGAGCTTGCCGCCCATGATATACGCCATTGTGATCGAGAAAATCAGCATCAGCGGCGCACGCACGGCAATTCGGATCAGCATCATGAATGCCATCTGCACATTGTTGATATCGGTCGTCAGACGGGTGACGAGCGAGGCTGAGGAGAATTTATCAATGTTGCTGAACGAGAAAGTCTGTACCTTCTCGAAGATATCGTGCCGGACGTTTTTGGAAAGTCCGGCGGCTGCTTTCGCGCTTGTCACGCCTGCCGCACCGCCGCAGCAGAGTGAGATTATCGTCAGGATCACGAGGATCAGTCCCGTGCGCAGCAGCACGTTCATTGCTATGCCGCCTTCGGCACTGAGGTTATCCACGAGCTTTGCGGTAATAAACGGAATAATTGCCTCAATGACGGCTTCACCGGTCATAAACAGAATGGTGATGATCGTCGGCAGTTTATATTCCCGCAGGCAGCGTGTGATGGTACGAAACATCTAAGAAACGCTCCTTTCAGTTGGTTTCGGATAGGTTTTGCTGCATTCGCTGTAGGTATGTCAGCATCTGCGCCGATTCTTCCGGCGAAAAGCCGCGCATCAGCCGTGCTTCGAGCAGACTGCAGTTTTCGCGGATCTGTTCGGTACAGGCTCTGCCTTTTTCCGTCAGGATCAGTTTTTTCAGGCGGTCGTCACTCGCAACGCGGCTGCGTTCGAGCAGTTCTGATTTTTCCAGTGATGCAACGAGCTTGGAAACAGTTGACCTGCATAAGCCGAGATCCTTTTCGATATCGCGCTGATAGACATCCTCATTTTCATGTTCGGCGAGATAGCCAAGCACCCAGCCGGTCACACCGGCGGCGGCATCCATGCCGTTCTGCGCACGAAAGGAATCGATCTGTCTGCGGATACCGGTATTTACTCTGCGCAATGCAAGCATTGTCTGATATTCCATGCAGTTTCTCACTCCCTTCATCTTGTTTCAAACAACTGTTCACAAAGAAACATTATACAGCATTTCTGCCAAATTGTCAAGCGGAAATTTGGTGAAGACGCGGTGTGAAATTTGGTAAAATCGCAGGATGTAACCGATGAGAAAAAAGCAGGGCGCAAAAAAAGAAACACAGCCGCAGCTGTGTTTCCTCTTGTATTATGCCTGCCCTTCCTGCATCCGCTTCATAAATGCATGATAGGTCTTTTCATCAATTTCCATCAGCGATCGCTTGTCATCCTGAAACTTTACCGCGACCGTGTAAATGCCCTTGTTCTGCATCGCTACCGATGCATGAAGCCGCAGTTTTACCAGACACGCCGGATCCAGCGCACCCGTCAAAAGCAGCGAATTGCCTGACCGCAGTATGTCTTCGGTCATCAGCTCAAATCGTACTACATTCTCGGATGTCAGATAAATGTCATCCATTTTCTTCATCGTTCCGGAGATATACGCAAGTCGCGCCGACATACAAAATATGCGGCAGCCCGTATAATCACCCGCTATTACCATATTTCTGGCAGCAGCCATTCCTTTCACGCTCCTTTTCAAAATATCCGCGGATATCTGCCGCAGTTACCAATTATATTATACCATTCTGTTCCGGATTTGTCAAGTATTATCATTTCTGCATCACCGGACTGCTGCGAATAACAATATATTACTTGCTATTTCCTGCCGGATATGCTAAAATAGTATCCGGAAATGAAAATGGATTACAAATCTGATATAAAAGCATATTTTCTGATTGTCAGACTGAAAATTGCGTGTTATAATACCGATAATCAGAATCAAGCGTTCATTCGGAGGGTGAGGATATCATGAAAAAAAAACTGGACTGGAATGTATATCTGAAAACAGCCGCGCAGGCGGTCGCAGAGGGCATTGTTATGCTCAGAAATGAGAACGCCGCTCTGCCGCTGACGCAGAATGAGGAGATCGCGCTGTTCGGCAGAATTCAGCTTCACTATTATAAAAGCGGTACAGGCTCCGGCGGCATGGTCAATGTTTCAAAGGTGACCGGAATCCCCGAAGGTTTGCAGGATGCCGGTATCTGGCTGTATGCACCGCTGTTTGAAGCCTATCAGGCATGGGATGAAGCGCATCCCTTTGACCTCGGCGAAGGCTGGGGCGGTGAACCGTGGTGTCAGGCGGAAATGCCGCTCGATGAAACACTCGTCATGCAGGCTGCCGCTGCCTGTGAACGCGCTGTCATTGTCATCGGCAGAACCGCCGGTGAAGAACAGGATAACCGCATGGCGGCAGGTTCTTATCTCCTGACCGATGATGAAACCGAGATGCTCCGGCTCTGCCGAAAACATTTCAAAAAGGTCATTGTCCTGCTGAATACGGGCAATATCATGGATATGCACTTTGTCGATACCTTTGCACCGGATGCCGTGCTGTATCTCTGGCAGGGCGGCATGACCGGCGGTACGGGTGCGGCGGCTGTTCTGACGGGTGCCGTATCTCCTTGCGGAAAACTGCCGGATACGATCGCTTTTGAGGTCAGCGATTATCCTTCGGATGCATTTTTCTACAATGAAACGAATAATCATTATGCCGAAGATATTTATGTCGGCTACCGCTATTTTGAAACCTTTGCGCCGGAACGTGTGCGGTATCCGTTCGGATTCGGATTATCCTATACGACTTTTTCCGTGAAGGCAGATGAACCGGTTTCAGAAGGTGATACGCGGTTTTTGCCTGTGACAGTTACCAATACGGGCAAAGTATCCGGCAAGGAAACCGTACAGCTTTATGTGGAAGTGCCGCAGGGAAAACTCGGTCAGCCTGCGCGTCAGCTCGTGACGTTCCATAAAACGAAAGTCCTTGCGCCGAACGAATCCGAAACAGTCAATCTGGAACTGACCGTTCCGGCATCCTACGATGACAGCGGCGTGACCGGTCACGCATTCTGCTGGGTAAAGGAAGCCGGCGAATATCAATTCTATGTCGGTACGGATGTGCGTTCGGCATCATACGCCGCAAGCTGTTTCATTGACGAAACGATTGTCACGGAACAGTGCCGTCAGGCAATGCCGCCTGTCGAAAAATTTCAGCGTATGAAGCCGGTTTCAGGCTGTAACGGACTGACACTCGGCTGGGAAGATGTTCCGCAGATGCAGTTTGATGAAGCGGAGCGCCGCGTTTCGGCTCTGCCGGAAGAACTGCATCCGGACGGCAAAGACATTATGCTTGCGGATGTTCTGCGCGGTGATGCGGATATGGATGCATTCATCGCACAATTTACCGATGCGGAGCTGATGCAGATCGTTCGCGGTGAGGGCATGGGCAGTCCGCGTGTCACGGCAGGTACGGCATCCGCATTCGGCGGCGTTTCCGATGCACTCGAACGCCGCGGCATCCCTGCCTGCTGCTGTTCGGACGGCCCTTCGGGTATGCGTCTGGACTGCGGTACAAAGGCATTCAGTCTGCCGAACGGTACGCTGCTCGCGGCGACCTTCAATCTGAAACTGCTGACGGAACTTTATGCCTGCGTCGGACTGGAAATGACGGCGAACAAGGTCGATTGTCTGCTCGGTCCGGGCATGAATATCCATCGGCATCCGCTGAACGGCAGGAACTTTGAGTATTTCTCGGAAGATCCGCTGCTGACCGGACGTATCGCAGCAGCAGAGCTTCGCGGTCTGCACAGTGCTGGCGTTGAAGGAACGATCAAGCACTGCTGCGGCAACAATCAGGAAACGAACCGCCATTTCCTCAATGCGGCGGTATCGGAGCGTGCGCTGCGTGAGATCTACCTGAAAGGCTTTGAACTTGCGGTCAAGGATGGCGGTGCAAAGTCGATCATGACGACATACGGCAGCGTCAACGGCATCTGGACTGCCGGCAGCTATGACCTTTGCACCGAGATCATTCGCAAAGAATGGGGCTTTTCCGGTTTCCTGATGACGGACTGGTGGGCGAATATCAATGAGCGCGGCGGCGCACCGGATAAGACGGATTTTGCGGCAATGGTTCGTGCGCAGAATGATGTATATATGGTTTGCGCTGACTGCGTTCAGCATGAGGATAATCTTGAAGCGGCACTTGCAGACGGTACGCTGATACGCGGTGAATTGCAGCGCTGTGCGGCAAATGTCTGCCGGTTTGCGATGCATACACACGCTATGGAGCGCCTGCTCGGTGATGCGCCGGAAGTCGAGATCCTGAACCGTCCGGCAGATGCCGCAGAGCAGGGCGATGATGTTGTATTCTATGATCTGGAAAAAGAACTGACGATCTCGCTGGACGGTATCTGCACGGACAAGGGTACGAATTACGCTTTTGCATTGACCGTCAATACACCCGGCTGGTATCGCGTCACGCTGACTGCGTCCTCAGAACAGAGCGAACTTGCACAGATCCCTGTGACGTTCTTCAGCATGGGAACGGCAAACGGTACATTTACATGGAACGGAACGGGCGGAAAGCCGGTCTCGTTCTCGGCAGAAGTTCCGATGTTCTCACATTTCACGGCAAACCGCCTGTACTTTGCGCAAAGCGGTCTGCGGATGCATGAGATCCGTTTGGAACTGGTCAGCGCTCAGTTTGATATGGCGAACATGGGAGATAAGCCCGAAGCCTGAATATACGGATACTTGACAAAAACGGAAGAAATTGCTATAATAATACAGTCGGATGATGTTCCGTCAGTTTCACAATGCACCTGTGGTGGAATTGGCAGACACGTTGGATTTAGGTTCCAATGCCGAGAGGTGTGCAGGTTCAAGTCCTGTCAGGTGCATAATAATAAAAGCGCGTATCTGTATGTTTTTGATATATAGATACGTGCTTTTTATGTTATACTGTATTTTGATAAAACATATTATTTTATATCAAAAATATAGTATTTTGAAATGCAATTCGGACACGGCGTTGAAATGAACTGCGGTATACATAATGGTATTGGTGGCACCAAATTTGCCTGTTACGTTACAAAAAGCGACCTCTGAGGAAATTTCTCAGAGGTCGCTTTGATATAGCAGTTACCAAAATCTACATGACAGATTACTGGCAATCAGGAGAAGAAAGAAATAATTTCAGCAGCAGAGAATCCGTCGATAGTTTCTTCATTTACAGTATAGATGCTTTGCAATGGATTCAAAATAGAGGAATACTCGGCATCCTCTGCATGATATAGCGCAAATATATAGTTGGTTCCGATTGTTAAAGCAGGAACATCTTCCATAACGGGAATGCACCGATTGCCTAACAACGCACTCTGTTCTTGCTCATATCCGTATGGAATGCCGCCCTGAATTCGCAGCTTTACGGTAGAAGGAGAACCCTTATACACTTCTTCTGCTTCAATTTCATATATCGTATACAGTATTGCCCATTGCGTATCTTCACCGTCTTTTAACGGCTGCATATTTCTCATATTCAGCAGTTCAAAAGAAATATTAACGACCTTTCCGCTGAAAACCTGATTCGCTTTATTTGCCAAGTCAGAAAGAGTAGCATAATAAGGGTAATCACCAGAAATATATTCATATTGAATGGAATCTGTTTGCTGAGGCAGAGGGGCTGTCTCACTATTTCCCTGACTATTCTCAGGTGTAGTATGCTGAACAGGCAGCGTGGTTTGTGGAACAGGTGATGTAGTATGCTGAACCGAAGCATCGGTTTGCGCAACAGGGTTTTCTTTTTCGTTCTGAGAATTACTATTTGTGTTTGCAGGCTCATCATGAATGATCTCACTTACGCTCTCACTGTTCTCTGCTGCACGAGTGACTGTTGTATCTGCCGTTGCTGTCTGTCGTTCTGCTGTTGATACGGATGCCGTAGATTCACTACTGATATCCGAGCTGTTCTTGTTATTTGCAAAGTCTATATCAGTCGAAGTATCATTGGGTATTACAGCGGAAACAGTTGGCTTTGCGTTGTTGTTGATAAGCTGGTCATGTGAAGCAGATAATACTCCGCCTTTCCACAAGCCAACGGCGACAGCTGCTGCTGCACACACAGGTGTAACAGCGACAGCGATCTTAATCATCTTCGCACGCTTCATTTTCTTATCGGCTTCATACTCGTCCATCCGGCGATGCAGATCCATGATCATTTCTTCACGTTTTTTCATACTCAATGCCCTCCATTTCGAGTTGTGATCTAAGTGACTTCTTAGCTCGATACAAAATGGATTCAGTACTGCGCAGGCTTTTTTTCATGACTTCGGCTGCTTCTTTATTGCTCAATCCATCAAAATATATAAGCCATAAAACCTGTTGATATTCAGGTTGCAGTTTTCGCATAGCCCTATGAACTGCAATTTTCTGTTCCTTTTTGATATACGCATCCTCAACTGCTGCCTCATCACTGATAAGTTCTGGGGTGTTCTCAATCGGAACAGTAATTTGTTTGGCATTCTTTTTAAGGTAATTGAGTGCAATATTTCTGCCTATTGTGTAAAGCCATGTCTTAAAGGAACTCTTTCCTTTGAAATTCGGTTTCTTTGTTCCGAGTAAAAAGAAAGTTTCCTCTGTAAGTTCCTCCGCTGTCCAGATGTTTCCGACTATACTTGTTAAGTATAGCATCAGACCATCGCTATAATCCATAACGATTTCATCGAAACCAGATATGTCACCATTGTCACGGAAACGGCGGTAGCTACTTGCACCGTTATCCATCGGGTAACTCCTTTCTTAGCGGGTTTCTGAAAGTATCATCGTGTGCTTTCACTTATTAGACAACAGAATGGAGAAAACTACGCGCGATATTTTGAATAGAAGTAAAGTTTGTGCAGTATGCTGTGTCTCTTGATCTGATTTTATCACTTATAAACAAATTCGTCAAGATGATAAGTCACTTACAAGCAACGTATGAGTCAAATAATCTGTGTGTCCCGAAAGGCAATAGTTTCATCATAGTGAGCTTGTTGCTTTGTAGGGGGAATTATCACGTTTGAATTCTGTATGAGCAGAATATATGATGCATTTTCGGGATGTAATCGCGCTGACACGTTGCTGTTTCAGTCTATATCCTGAAC
>JAZQOZ010000088.1:0-16819 GCA_045628085.1 Oscillospiraceae bacterium
TGCGATTTTCGCTTCTTCTCCGGCAAATTCCTCTGCGGGTTCCGGCGATACGGCTTTTTCTTTTTCACCGACAACAGCGGTATCGGCATTCATTTGAAAAATAGTATTGGTTTCGCCGCAGCCTGTCAATGTCATGGCTGCAAGAATAATTGCTGTATAAGCAAACTGTTTTTTCATGGGTGATCCCCTCCTTTGCTTGTATTACGTCAGGCACAGACTGCATTCCTTATGATTTTTTTGATTTTGTAGATATGCACAACAAATCACCGCGTTATTTGTGCATATTAACGTATTCCGAATGACATTTCCCAATACGTTCCGGCAGATCATCGCTGACCGGAAAAACTGCGAAAAAATCATTTGACAAAGCATATCCGTATATGGTATACTATATTTGTATCTCATATATAAAAGCAGCTTCAAAGCTGTCATACAGGAGGAATCCAAGATGCTCACAGACATTGAGATCGCACAATCCATTCCCATGCGCCCGATCACGGAGATCGCCGAAACCGCAGGCATCCCCGATGAAGCGCTCGAACAGTACGGCAGATATAAGGCAAAGATCGACCTTGCCAAACTGCCGGCAACGGAAAAGCAGGGCAAGCTGATCCTTGTCACCGCGATCAATCCGACTGCTGCCGGTGAAGGCAAAACGACCACAACGATCGGTCTTGCAGACGGTATGCGCTGTATCGGAAAGAATGTCATGGTCGCACTTCGTGAACCGTCACTCGGTCCGGTATTCGGCATCAAGGGCGGCGCGGCCGGCGGCGGCTATGCGCAGGTCGTCCCGATGGAGGATATCAACCTGCATTTTACCGGTGACTTTCACGCGATCGGTGCTGCAAACAATCTGCTCGCCGCGATGCTCGACAACCACATCTATCAGGGCAATGCGCTGAATATTGATCCGCGCCGCATCACATGGAAACGCTGCGTCGATATGAATGACCGTCAGCTCCGCTATGTCGCAGACGGTCTGGGCGGCAGGATCAACGGCGTTCCGCGTGAGGACGGTTATGATATCACGGTCGCTTCGGAGATCATGGCTGTATTCTGCCTCGCAACGTCGATCACCGATCTGAAAGAGCGTCTGTCGCGCATCGTTGTTGCTTATACATACGATGAAAAGCCTGTCACAGCCGGCGATCTGAATGCTGTCGGCGCAATGACTGCGCTGCTCAAGGATGCACTCAAACCGAATCTCGTCCAGACGCTTGAGGGTACACCGGCACTCGTTCACGGCGGCCCGTTTGCGAATATTGCACACGGCTGTAACTCCGTCCTTGCAACAAAAACTGCATTGCAGCTTGGTGATTATGCAGTGACAGAGGCAGGCTTCGGCGCTGACCTCGGCGCAGAGAAATTCCTCGATATCAAGTGCCGCATGGCAGGACTGACACCGTCTGCTGTTGTCATCGTTGCAACGATCCGCGCGCTGAAACTGCACGGCGGCCTTGCAAAGACCGAACTTGGTTCGGAAAATCTCGAAGCACTCGAAACCGGTATCCCGAATCTGCTGCGGCACGTTGCCAACATCAAGGAAGTCTACAAGCTGCCGTCTGTGGTTGCGATCAACCGTTTCCCGACCGATACCGATGCAGAAGTTGCGCTTATCATTGAGAAATGCAAGGCACTCGGCGTGAATGTCGTTCTGTCGAATGTCTGGGCAGAAGGCGGCAAGGGCGGCGAAGATCTCGCACGCGAGGTCGTTCGTCTCTGCGACGAGGAAAAGGGCGATTTCTCGTTCTCATACGAACTGGACTGCTCGATCGAGGAGAAGATCGGGGCGATCGTCAAGCGCGTATACCGCGGCAAAGGCATCAACATTCTCCCTGCCGCACAAAAGCAGATCGCACAGCTTACTGCACTCGGTTTCGACAAACTGCCTGTCTGCATGGCGAAAACACAGTACAGCTTCACCGATGACAAGGACGTACTCGGCGCACCGGATGACTTTATCGTGACGATCCGCAATGTCAAGGTATCCGCAGGCGCAGGCTTCATCGTTGCGCTGACCGGCGATATCATGACCATGCCCGGACTGCCGAAAAAGCCTGCCGCAGAGAATATTGATGTCGATGCGGACGGCAAGATCTCCGGTCTGTTCTGATCGTTCGTTTATGACGTATTGACACAAACAGCAAATTGACAATCCGAATCGCATCTTTGGCGGACATATCAGAACACGGCGCAGACACGACTGCCGTGTTTCAAAATATAAAGACTATCCGAAAAGATTAAAGGAGGATTCCACCAATGGAAAGCAATGTCATAGGCATACTCGTGACGATCATCGTCTATCTGGGCGGTATGATTGCGATCGGTGCCGTATTCTCAAAGAAAAACAAAGATGTCAGCGACTTCTACCTCGGCGGCAGAAAACTCGGCCCGCTGGTTTCGGCAATGAGCGCCGAAGCATCCGATATGAGCTCATGGCTGCTCATGGGACTGCCCGGACTCGCATATCTCTGCGGCATCGCAGAAGCAGGCTGGACTGCGATCGGTCTGGCGATCGGTACCTATCTCAACTGGCTGTTTGTAGCAAGACGTCTGCGCATTTATTCGCAAAAAACCAATTCGATCACGATTCCGGATTTCTTCTCCGACCGTTACCGCGATGACAAGCATATCCTTTCCGGTGTTGCGGCGCTTGTCATTCTGATTTTCTTCGTTCCGTATACCGCATCGGGCTTTTCCGCCTGCGGCAAGCTGTTCGGAACATTGTTCAATATGGATTATCATGTCGCAATGATCCTTGCCGCTGTTATCATTATCGCTTACACGAGTATGGGCGGATTCCTTGCGGCGAGCTTCACCGACCTGATCCAGAGTATCGTCATGACAGTCGCTCTGATCGTTGTCATTTTATTCGGCATCAGCAGTGCAGGCGGCTGGGACGCAGTTGTTGAGAATGCAAAATCCATTCCGGATTATCTGCACATGACCGTGACACGTTCCCTGAATGCAGACGGCACATTCTCCCAGACCGGCTACGGCTTCCTTCCGATCGTTTCCACGCTGGCATGGGGACTCGGCTACTTCGGTATGCCGCATATCCTGCTCCGCTTCATGGCGATCGAAGATGATAAGAAGATCAAGCTTTCCCGCCGCATCGCAAGCGTCTGGGTTGTCATTGCCATGACAGTTGCGATCATCATCGGCGTTGTCGGCAATCAGATGTCCGTCAACGGCAAGCTGGATACGCTGTTCGGCGCAAATACCAACAACTCCGAAACAATTATCATGAAAATCGCAATGCTTCTTTCCAAAAACGGTGTTCTTGCCGCGATCATCGCCGGTCTGATCTTTGCCGGCATTCTCGCCTGCACGATGTCCACATCCGATTCACAGCTTCTTGCCGCATCTTCTTCGATGTCCGAAAACATCATGAAGGGCGTTTTCAAGATGAAGCTGAACGAAAAGCAGTCCATGCTCATTGCACGCCTTGTTCTTGTCGTGATCGCAGTTCTCGGCGTGATCCTTGCATGGAATCCGGACAGTTCTGTATTCCGTGTTGTTTCCTTTGCATGGGCAGGCTTCGGCGCAACCTTTGGACCGGTCATGCTGACGGCACTGTTCTGGAAGCGTTCCAATAAGAACGGTGCGATCGCAGGTCTGATCGTCGGCGGCATCATGATCTTCGTCTGGAAATTCCTTGTCCGTCCGCTTGGCGGCGCATGGGATATCTACGAGCTGCTCCCTGCATTCATCTGCGCACTGGTTGCGATCATCGTTGTATCGCTTATGACCAAAGCACCTGATAAAGAGATCACTGATGAATACGATGAAGTCGGCAAAATGTTGAAAGCATGATAAATTGAAAATGAAGCTGAGCGCAGTACAAACTGAATGTACTGCGCTCATTTCTACGTATCAAAAAGTACCTTTTTCGTTGTATTGATACAAATGGATACGCTTTCCGTCAGAAATCCAAACGAATTCTATTGCAATTCTGACGGAATCGTGGTATAATGCATAGAGATGAATCGGATCATATCAGAGAAGGAGGAAAGCCAATGCGAACGGTACCGCGTGTTGCCTGTATCAATGATCTGTCCGGCTTCGGCAGATGCTCCCTGACAACCGTACTGCCTGTGCTGTCTGTCATGGGCGTGCAGGCGTGTCCTGCACCGACTGCCGTGCTTTCCAAGCATACCGGATTTCCGCAGTTTACGTTTACAGATCTCACTGACACACTGGATGCATATTTTAACAGCTGGAACGATCTGGATTTTGACTGGATATTTGCCGGATTTCTCGGCTCGCTCGGTCAGATTGGAATCGTCCGGCGATTTTTTGAGATGCAAAAAAAGAAAAATCCTGCCTGCCGGATCCTGCTTGATCCGGTCATGGGCGATGCCGGTAAACGCTACAGCACCTATACGCCGGCGCTGTGTGATGCTGTGCGTGAGCTTGTTTCCGAAGCGGATGTCATCACACCGAATATTACAGAGGCCTGTCTGCTGACCGGAACAGATTACTGCGGCGAATGTCTGCATCTGCATGAGGCAGAAACGCTTGCAGAATCACTGATGCAGCTCGGCTGCGGCGCGGCAGTCATCACAGGCATTGTGCAGGAGAACCGCATCGGCAATCTGACCTATCTGGACGGAAAAACGTCTTATTCTGCTGTGCATCGGACAGAATCTCTGTTTTCCGGAACGGGTGATCTGTTTGCATCTGTGCTGTGCGGCGCGCTTGCACGCGGAAAATCCCTGCCGGCGGCGGTAGAGATCGCCGGTGCATTCCTTTCAGAGGTCACGCAGGGAACACTGCGGCAGAATACGCCTGCGGCAGAGGGAATATTATTTGAACCGTTTCTATCTCATCTTGGGGGGATGCTTGATGCAGAAAAACAAGGAGAATGAGAAGCTGCTGAATATGGTCTATGCAGGGCTGTTTGCCGCAATGACCGCACTTTTCACGGCAATGCTGCATATTCCGGTCGGAAACGGCTATATTCACTGCGGTGATGCTGTTATATATCTTGCGGCGGCGGCATTGCCGATGCCCTATGCAGTCGGTGCGGCAGCGATCGGCGGCATGACTGCTGATCTGCTTTCCGGATATCCGATGTATGCACTGCCGACCTTTCTCATCAAAGGACTTCTGGCACTGATATTTTCGCTGATCGGCGGAAAACGTGCCGTTGACGGCAGAAGGCTTGCCGGATTGGTTCTATGCGGCATTCTGTCGGTTCTCGGCTACTGGGTAACGGCAGTGATCCTATACGGCGGCTGGACGGCACAGTTCATCGGAACAGCACCGGGCAATCTGATTCAGGCGGCAGGTTCCGGTGTGGTATACGGGATATGTGCGGCGGCATTGGAGCGGATCCGCAGTCATAACCGTTTTCCGGTTCTATAAGCATGAAAACTGCAATCTACGCAGAATTCTATTATGACTCGCCACAGATAAACAGAGGAGCGCAGAACCGACTGCGCTCCTCTTTTTCATAAATGCTTATTTAAGAAGGATCTTCTTCAGCAGCGACATATCCGCTGCGGTGATCTTCTGATCGCTGTTGAGATCGGCAGAAGCCGCCTGTTCAGCTGTCAGGGATTTCTGTGTCAGCAGATGCTTGCGTACCGCTGTCAGATCATCCGAATCAACTGCACCGTCACCGTTGACATCGCCTGCTTTCATGTTCGTGGTAAAGACAAAGCTGTCAACATTCATCAGGAAACCTTCATCGCCCTCAAACACCAGATAAAGCGTATGCGTTCCGGATGCGCCGGTCACTTCACATTCAAAGTTCTGCCATTCCTGCCAGCCGTCTGTTCCCGTCACCTTACACTTCCCGATCAGTTCGCCGTCCGGCGAATCCAGATGCAGTGCGATCGTTCCGCCGTCTGTTTCACTGCCGGCCTTGACTGCAAATCCCTGCGCACCTGCACCGAAATCCACACGCTTGAACGCAATATAATCGCCGTTCTCGATATATCCGACATCCACGCCGCCGTCTTCAAGATTTTCCGTCTGAATGCCGTTCTGACGGTCAAATGTCTCCGCCTCGATTGTATCATAAGGTGAACGTGTCGGCTCCGGTTCATCGGTTTCGGCATAGATCTCCAGTCTTTCGATGACCGCCGCATCCGTTTTGGTCGATGCCGTATTGAGCAGAACGCGCGCATAACGTGCCTCTGTTTCCGTGAGGTTCCGGCTGAACTGTTCCTGCGTTGTACTCAGCGCGGAGTCTGCGGTTTTCCATGTTTTGCCGTCCGTACTGAGTTCCAGACGGAAATCACGCGGATAATCGGTATTGGCATTTGTCATGCCGGAGAGCTTCACGCTCCATCTGCTGACCGGATAAGCCTTGCCGAGATCGACTGCGAGCCATTTATTCGCACCGGTGACATCCGATGCCCATGCGCCGGTACTGCTGCCTGCAGCATCCGAACCTGCGGTCGTTTTGTTCCATGCAACATTGCGCTGTGCGGCAGAAGCCGTTACATCTTCCAGTTCCAGTGCGGCATTCAGGTGATAGGTCTTACCTTTTTCGGTCGCAAAGCTGATCGTATCGCCCTGATAGGACACCGTACAGGTGTTGCCGGACTTGGAATAGATCTCTGCGCTGACAAGCTGTCCGTTTTTCCATTCCTGATCGACTGTAAAGCCGCCGCGGGCACAAAGTCCGTCCGCATGACCGGTTGCCCACTGTGACGGAAGTGCCGGGATCAG
Source organism: Oscillospiraceae bacterium (assembly GCA_045628085.1). Classification (GTDB taxonomy): domain Bacteria; phylum Bacillota; class Clostridia; order Oscillospirales; family Ruminococcaceae; genus Firm-04. The sequence goes on from JAZQOZ010000088.1 coordinate 6,688, forward strand.
CTTGATGACATCGTCATGGCTCTGGAGCAGCATCTCCGCAACACCGGACGTAAATCCGAAATTGCCGTCGATCTGGAAAGGCGGATGCGCGTCCCAGAGATTATCATACAGTCTGCCGTAATTGTTGACCGGAGAAACAAGCAGCTTCACAAGATTATATGCGTGTGCACCATCCTCAAGACGCGCCCAGCAGTTGAGCTTCCATGCTTCCGACCAGCCTGTGCCGTCATCGCCTCTTGCATTCAGGCTGACTGCCGCGGCTTCTGCGAGTGCAGGAGAAGTATCTTTTGAAATCAGTCTGCCGGGAAACAGGCTGTACATATGCGAAATATGGCGGTTCTTCTCATTTTTTGCATCCCAGTCATACGCCCATTCCTGAATCTGTCCCCAGCTGCCGATCGTATCGGGTTTGAGCAGGGACAAACGACTTTGCAGCGTATCGGAGAATGCGGAATCCGTACCGAGGACATTGGCCGCTTCAATGGTATCCGTAAAGAGATGCCGTGCGAGTGAGTTGTCCATTGCGATGCCGTATGCGCACGCAGCACCCTGACCGCCGCTGCCGCCGGGCGTATTGACCTCAGGTGAGGTGCTTGGAAATACAACATTATACGTATTTCCGTCAATTTTCGCCTGACGGAGAATCTGCTCTAAGAATGTCGCACTGCCCTTGATGACCGGATATACTTCTTCCAGATAGTCTTCATCCTGATTGAAGCAGTAGGCATCATAGAGCATATCCGAGATCCATGCCGCGCCGGTCGGCCACATTCCCCATGCGCCGTCGATCGGGCCGGTACGGTTCCAGAGGTCGGTATTGTGATGCACCACCCAGCCGTCAGAAACGCCGTAGACCTCTTTTGCGGTCTGATTGCCGTTTGCCTGCATTGCCTTTGCTTTTTCCACGAACGGACGGAAACACTCCTCCAGATTCGTTGTCATGGCAGGCCAATAGTTCATTTCATAATTGATATTGGTCGTATATTTGCAGCCCCATGCAGGATCACGGAATTTGTTCCAGATGCCCTGCAAATTCATCGGCTCGGAATCTCTGGATGCGCTGATCATCATATATCTGCCATACTGGAACATGACCTCTGCGAGTTTCGGATCATTTGATTTTCCGAATTCTGCGATACGCTGCGGAATCGGCTTTGTATTGCTGCTGCCGTCGCCGCCCAGCTCCACATCCACACGGTCGAATAATTCCTGATAATCGGCAATATGCGCCGCATACAATTCATCGAAAGATTTTCCGGCTGCCGCAGCAAGATCCTTTGCTGCATTGCCTTTTTCGTCACCGTTGCAGGTCGCATAATCCACATAGTTTGTCCGGATGGATGTCAGCACAAGAACGGAATCCGCCCCCGAAACTGAGATCTTTCCGCCGCCGGCACTGACCTTTCCGCCTTCGGGAATGACCTTTGTCCGCGTGGAAAACCAGACCGCAAACGGCATTCCGTATTCTGAATCGCCGTGACCGTTCATGACAAGCGTATCATCGCCGTCCGTTTCAACGCTGAACTGATCTTTGAGGGAGCAGTCGTAGGATGCGGTCAGCGAAACACTGCCTGCCGATTCGCAGGAAATGCGCGTGACGATCACCTGATCGGGATAGCTGACAAAGCTCTCACGCTTATATTTTTTGCCGCCTGCTGTATAGGAGCAGCCGGCTACTGCCGTATTCATATCGAGGTGACGCTCATAATCCCCGACATTGGTATGTCCGGTATCAATATTCAGCGTACCGATCGACTGATATTTCGCTTCACCGCCGCCGATCATCGAAGAACCGATCGTGCCGTCCGCATCTTTATAGTTTCCTGCGAGCATTTGCTGCCAGCAGCGTTCCATTGTATCAGACGATACTTTTTTGTTATTATTGCCCGGCCCGCCGCTCCAAAAGGTCGCCTCATTGAGATCAAAGCGCTCTGTCGGGCAGTTGCCGTAGACCATCGCGCCGAGTCTGCCGTTTCCAAGCGGCAGTGCCTTATAAAAGGATTCGTCATTATCCCAGGCATTGCCGGAGAAATTTGTGCCTGCGGATGTGCTGTAGTGCAGGATCAGATCGCTGTCTGATGCCGCACTGACGGTCTGTATGACCGCCGTATTCAGCACCGGCACATCGCCGCAGACCGCAGCGGATGCCAGCAGGACAGCGCATACAAAAGCACCGGCTTTTTTGATTGTTTGTCTCATATCCAATTACCCCCTATGAAATAGAATGGTTTTCTTCTCCCCTTTCCGGCATACAGCTGATCTGTCCGGAAATTATCTATATATACCTATTATATCACACGCCTGCGTGCTATGTCAACAGTAACAAAAAATAAATCATTTTTATATCAAATTACAGCTGGTTGTCATAATATTTCGCAAGATAATTCTAAATATCAGCATACAACCTGCATTTCAACCGTTCATCTGCCATACAAAAAGCGGCATGGACCGAAATCCATACCGCCCTGAAATACTCAGAAGCCTTCTCTCAATGCGCTCACTGAACCGTAAAACGAAGTGAATCCATGCGCTGCCCGTCCAGTGTTTTCCAGAGAAATTCGCCGTTTTCGAGTGTCATATAACTGTGCGGAGAATCATTTTTCGGAATAGAAACAGAGCCGGGATTCATCAGCATCAATTCCTGATGAATGCCGCATGGCTCACAGACCGGAATATGCGTATGTCCGTGCAGAAGAATATCACCTGAATGCAGAGGCGGCAGATTTCCGGCGTTCCAGATATGTCCGTGTGTTGCAAAGATCAGACGGTTCCCCTCATTCAGGAGCGCATAATCTGCGAGAACAGGAAAATGCAGTACCATCTGATCGACCTCTGCTTCACAGTTGCCGCGGACACAGAGGATACTGTCTGCCATGCCGTTGAGCATTTCGATCACTTCCTTCGGCGCATAGCCTTCCGGAAGGTCATTGCGCGGTCCGTGATAAAGCAGATCACCGAGCAGGAGCAGACGGTCGGCACATTCGGTTCTGAAGCACTGCAAAAGCTGTCTGCAATAAAAAGCAGAGCCGTGAATATCAGATGCGATCAGCCATTTCATATATGGATATGTTCCTTTCAATTTTTTGTTTATTATATCAGACTGTACTGCGGATTGTCAAGTCATCTCCATGTTTTTTGCCCTCACTGCTTTACAAAACAGTGAAGTTGTGATATAATGAATTTGTATGTAAATTTGAAAGGAGCCTGATGCTTCGTGCAGGGCATTCGCAAGCGGACATGGGCAGAGATCAATCTCGACCATGCCGCATGGAATTATCAACAGATCAGAAAAGCAGTCCGTCCGGAAACCAAGGTCTGCTGCGTCATAAAGGCAAACGGCTACGGTCATAACGCCGTCCGGCTTGCCGCATTATATGAATCGCTCGGCGCTGATTTTCTTGCCGTTTCCAATCTGGAAGAGGCGCTCCAGCTCCGGCAGGGACAGATCACGCTGCCGATCCTGATCCTCGGCTATACGCCGCCGGAATGCGCCGGCGTACTGGCAAAGCAGAATATTGCACAGTGCGTATATTCTCGCAGCTACGGCGAATCTCTTTCGCAGGCGGCAATGTCGGACGGTGTCCGCGTCAAAATGCACATCAAAATTGATACGGGTATGGGCAGAATCGGCTTTCAGCACCGCGGCGGACATTCTGAGCTTTCGGATGCACTCGCTGTCTGCAAACTCCCCTGCCTGAAACCGGAAGGCATCTTCACGCATTTTGCCGTCGCAGATGACGGAACGGACGGCGAAGCATTCACACTGGAACAGTACCGGAATTTCCTTGATGCGATCCGTTTTCTGAACGATCACGGCATCAGTTTTTCTCTGCGGCATTGTGCAAACAGTGCAGCAATATTCGATAAACCGACAGCGGATGATCTGCCGGACGTTCATCTGGATATGGTTCGTGCAGGCGTTGTGCTGTACGGACTTGCACCGTCCGGCGTGACGCGCAATCTGCCGGAGCTTCGTCCGGTCATGGCACTGAAAAGCGTTATCTCTCACATCAAGACCATTCAGCCGGGCGATACCGTCAGCTATGGCAGAACCTATACCGCAGATACGCCGCGTGTGGTTGCGACCGTCCCGATCGGCTATGCGGACGGTTTCTGGCGGCTCAACGGCGGCGGAAACTGTAAAATGCTCGTGCGCGAACAGCTTTGTCCGATTCTCGGCAGAGTGTGCATGGATCAGCTTATGCTCGATATCACCAATGCACACGGCATTTCTGCCGGCGATATCGTAACGGTATTCGGTGACGCAAACGGACTTTGTACTGCCGACCAGATCGCACAGAATACCGGAACGATCAATTATGAAGTCGTATGCGCAGTCGGAGAACGTGTTCCGCGTTTCTTCTTAGAGGACGGCGTTCCGGTCGATGTTTCCGACAGTATCTGGAAACGGTAAACGGAAAGGAGAACGCAATGAAACGGGAGCTTGGCATCGCTCGGTGCGGTCTGGCGTGCTGTCTGTGTTCTGAAAATGTGACCTGCAAGGGATGCAGGCGTGACGGGTTTCTGGAACTGTCATGGTGTCAGGATGCAGAATGGTGTGAGAACCGGAAATGTGCCATTGCAAAAGATCTGAACGGCTGCTATGAATGCGAACCGGCAAACTGCCGCAAGGGACTCTTTGCCGAAAAGATCAAAGCGCGTGCCTTTTCGGAATTTGTCCGCAGATACGGCATGACGGAGCTGCTTGACTGTCTGGAACGCAATGAACAGGCAGGGATCGTCTATCATCGGGAAGGTATCATGGGTGATTATGACGATTTTGATGATATGGATGAACTGATCCGGTTTATCCGAAACGGAAAAAGGATGTGATGCGAAATGTCAAATTCCAAGATCAGAAAATGGGTATACAGCGCAGTCGGATTTCTGATTCTGATCGCTGCTGCATGGTTTCTGCTGATGCGTGATTCCAAACTGACTGCGGATTACCTGAATACGGAGATCATGGGCACACAGCGCAGCAATCTGGACACCGTAATATCCTATCTTTCGGCAAAAGGCGGCGAAAACTACTACGATATCAATGGACTGCCGAATATTGATAACGGATATTTCGGTGTGCCGACAGAGGATTCCGATGAATACCGCAACTATAATTCGGCTGTAATCGCGCTGATGCGGACGGAATTTTCCGAGATCATATATCGGGACGGTACGCTCCGGTTTGTGACACCGCGCAGCGGCGGACTGCTACATTCGGATTATCTTGTGCTGGCCTATCGGGAAACGGAACCGTTTATTTCCGGTGCGCCGCAGACACCGATGCAGGAGAAAAACTGGTCTTATTACATTGTAACAGAAAAGGAATAACGTTATGGTGCATATCGGAAATGACTGGGATACGGTGCTTGCACCGGAATTTGCAAGCGAAAGCTACCAAAGACTGCGGCAGTTTTTGATCCAGGAATACAAAACCAAACGCATTTATCCGGATATGTATGATATTTTCAATGCGCTGAAATACACCGCCTACAGCGATGTGAAATGCGTGATCCTCGGACAGGATCCCTATCACGGCGAAGGACAGGCGCACGGTCTGAGTTTTTCCGTCCGGCAGGGCATACAGCCGCCGCCCTCACTTGTCAACATTTTCAAGGAAATCTACGACGATACGGGTATTGACAACCGCGGCGGTTCGGGCGATCTGACCTACTGGGCAAAGCAGGGCGTTCTGCTGCTCAATGCGGCGCTGACTGTCCGCGCAGGACAGGCAAACTCCCATCAGGGCATGGGCTGGGAAGTGCTGACCGATGCGATCATCGGACATCTCAATGAACGGGAACAGCCGATGGTATTTCTGTTATGGGGCGGCAATGCGCGTGCAAAGGCAAAATATATCACCAATCCGAAGCATCTGGTTTTACAGTGTCCGCATCCGAGTCCGCTTTCTGCGTATCACGGATTTTTCGGATGCCGGCATTTTTCCAAAACCAATGCATTTCTGACCGCAAACGGCATGATGCCGATTAACTGGCATATTTCGCCGGAAAATTGATTGAGGTATAATATGAAAGCGATAAAATTATTTGAAAAGAAACCGGTGCTTTCGTTTGAGGTGTTTCCGCCGAAGCCGAATGTACCGATCGAAAGCATATATCAGACGCTTGCTGCACTCAAGGAACTGAAGCCTGATTTTATCAGTGTGACCTACGGCGCAGGCGGTTCTGTTCCGGGCGCATCGACCGCAGAGATCTGCGAAACGATTCAGAAACAGCATGGTATTCTGTCAATCGCACATCTGCCCTGCATCAATGAAACAAAGGGATCTGTCCTTGAAAAGCTCAATATTTTCCGTGAAAAAGGCGTGGACAATATCCTTGCCCTGCGCGGTGACCGCAATCCGGATATCGCACCGAAAACGGATTTTCATTATGCGGCTGATCTGATCGCGTTCATTCAGGAGCACGGCGATTTTGACATTGCGGCGGCTTGTTATCCGGAAGGACATCCGGAAGCCCCTGATCTGGATACGGATATTGCGCACCTGAAAGAAAAAGTCGATGCCGGTGCATCGCACCTGATCTCGCAGCTTTTCTACAGCAATAAGGATTTTTACATATTCCGTGAAAAACTCGCACAGAAAAATATCAGTGTGCCGGTCGAGGCAGGCATCATGCCCGTGACCTCGAAAAAATCCATTGAGCGCATGGTCTCTCTCTGCGGCGCATCTATTCCGAATCGCCTTGCAAAACTGATGGCACGTTATTCGGACGATCCGGCATCGCTGAAAGCGGCAGGTCTGGAATACGCGATCATGCAGATCCTCGACCTTCTGGAACACGGCACGGACGGCATTCATATTTATACCATGAACAATCCCGATGTTGCACGCTATATCATGGAGCAGATCGGTGCAGACAGAAACGCATGATCCCTGCCGATCTCGACCGCGCTGAGATCCTGACATATCTGCATTCGCCGGAACTGGATGAACAATTATCCGCCGTGCTTGATGATTGTATCCTGCATTTATGCGAATCGGCACAGCCGCGGACAGTTTATCGGGTGTTTCCGGTCACGCATACGGCAGAGGGCGTTACACTCGGCGGACTGCCGCTTCTTGGAAAGGATATCGCACTGCATCTGACAGGCTGCAAAGAGGCGGTTCTGTTTGCAGCAACGCTTTCTGCATCGGTCGATACGCTGATCCGCCGTGTATCCGTTACGGATATGACACGGGCGCTGATGCTTGATGCAGCCGCAGCGGCAGCAGTCGAACGTGTCTGCAATGATCTGGAAGCGGAGATCAGAGAAAAGCATCCCTACCCGTATTATACGGCAAGATTTTCTGCCGGATACGGTGATTTTCCGATCACACAGCAGGGCGATCTGATCCGGATGCTCGATGCACCGCGCAGGATCGGTCTGACTGTTACGCAGGCACAGACGCTTCTGCCGATGAAATCCGTCACGGCGGTGATCGGGCTTTCTCACAGTCCTGTCAAGGATGCACGGCGCTTCTGCTGCGGCAATTCCTGCGACGAATGTCCGTATCATGAGAACTGTCCGATGCGGAAATGAGGCAGAATATGGAAGAACAGAAAAAAGATAAAAAACCATTCTCCAACAGTTGTCTGAATGGAGCCGCTGATATGGAAAATCCGTGGGAAGAAATCGGTCTGGAAACCTATGAAAAGCATATGCGGCTGGATTCCGTCCGGCAGTTACAGGCATTGAACAGCCTGATGAAAGATCAGCTTTCCGCATATCCTGCCGAATCGGTGATGATCTTCGGCGCGGCAGGCGGAAATGGTTTTGAACATATCAGCACGGAACAATACCGTACCGTTTATGCGGTCGATATCAACAGCGAATATCTGCGGACTGTTTCGGAACGGTATGCGGAATTGTTACCCATACTGCGCTGCCTGCATCTTGATCTGGTTCATGAAGCGGAAAAACTGCCGCAGGCAGAGCTTGTGATCGCAAATCTGCTGATCGAATATATCGGATATGCGGCGTTTCAGAAAGCTGTCCAGCAGGCATCGCCGCGTTATGTTTCGGCTGTGATACAGATCAATCGGGATGCGGCGGAATGGGTGTCTGATTCGCCGTATCTGCATGAATTTGACCGTCTGAATGCAGTTCATCATCAGATGGATGAACAGGCTTTGACAGCGGCGATGCAGGAGATCGGCTATACCGCTGTTTTTCATGCTGAGAAAGCGCTGCCGAACGGAAAAGCACTGTTGAGAACAGATTATCTGAGATCAAATGGATAAAAATGGATACAGGAGAAGTATATGGACTTTCGCACATTGCTTTTGAATGAATTTGTATTTCTGGACGGCGGCATGGGAACGATGCTGCATCTGAAGTCCGGAGAACTGCCGGAGCGTCTGAATCTGACCGAACCGGAGCGCGTGGCGGCGGTGCATAAAGCATACGCAGAAGCCGGTTCGCAGATCGTCTATGCCAATACATTCGGCGCAAATCCGCTGAAACTGGCAGGCACAGGCGTGGATGCGGCGGAGAGCATCAAAGCGGCGATCCGCCTTGCAAAGGATGCTGTCGGTGAGAATGTCTGCGTTGCGCTTGATATCGGCCCGACCGGGCAGCTTTTGCCGCCTGCCGGACAAATGACCTTTGAAGCGGCTTATGAATCATTCCGCGTGATGTGTGAGGCAGGCGCAGAAGCCGGAGCCGATCTGATCGTCATTGAAACGATGAGCGATCTGCTTGAAACAAAAGCGGCAGTTCTCGCGGCAAAGGAATCGACCAAACTGCCGTTCATGGTGACGATGACCTTTACCGAAAACGGCAGAACCTTTACGGGCAGCCCGATCTCTGCGGCGGCGCTGACACTCGAAGGACTCGGCGCATCCGCGATCGGCATCAACTGTTCACTCGGCCCGAAGGAAATTCTGCCGATGATTCAGGAAATGGCACGCTGGACGAACCTGCCGCTGATCGCAAAATCGAATGCAGGTCTGCCGGATCCTGTGACCGGTGCGTATGATCTTTCGCCGGAAGATTTTGCGGCGATGATGCCGGAATATGCTGCATCGGGCGTACAGTTCTTCGGCGGCTGCTGCGGCACAACGCCGGACTTTATCCGTGCGGTACGCAGTCAGCTTGATCCGATGCATCGCGGCAAACGATGCGAAGTGCATCAGACGGCAGTCTGCTCCGGTACGAAAACAGTCATACTGGATATGCCGCGCATTATCGGCGAACGCATCAATCCGACCGGCAAAAAGCGCATGAAGCAGGCTTTGCTGGACGGTGATTTTGATTATCTGCGCGGTGAGGCGATCGCACAGACCGATGCCGGTGCGGATATCCTCGATGTCAATGTCGGTACACCGGGCATCTGTGAAGCGGAAGTTCTGCCGCAGGCGGTACAGGCGATTCTGGAAGTCACCGATCTGCCCTTGCAGCTTGATTCATCCGATCCGGCGGCACTTGAAGCGGCTCTGCGCATCCATCCGGGCAAACCGATCGTCAATTCGGTCAACGGAAAAGCGGAATCGCTGCAAACCGTTCTGCCGCTTGTGAAGCATTACGGTGCGGCGATCGTCGGACTGACGCTTGATGAAAACGGTATTCCGACCTCGTCAGAGGAGCGTTTTGCCATTGGTGAACGCATTTTGCATCATGCGGAACAGCTCGGCATCCCGAAAGAGGATGTATTCCTCGACTGCCTGACGCTGACTGCATCAACCGGCGAAAACGGCCCTTCTGAAACGCTTCGCGCCGTTCGCCGTGTGCGTGAGGAACTCGGACTGCAAACCGTTCTCGGCGTATCGAATATCAGTTTCGGACTGCCGAACCGTCCGCTGATCAACCGGAATTTCCTGTGCATGGCGCTGACAAACGGTCTGACGCTCCCGATCATGAACCCGATGGCAGAGGGTATGACCGATACCGTCCGCGCATACAGAATGCTTGCCGGATTTGATGAAAACTGTGCGCAGTTTATCGCGGCTTATCAGGATACGGGTTCGGGTACAGCGGCGGCTCCGACGGCACAGAAATCAAATGAAAATCTGACGCTTGCAGATGCCGTGATACACGGTCTGCGGCAGGATGCGGCAAGACTGACGCTCGATGCTCTGCAAACGAAAGAGGCGCTCGATGTGGTCAATGAGATGCTGATTCCGGCGCTTGA
>JAZQOZ010000089.1:0-2713 GCA_045628085.1 Oscillospiraceae bacterium
TTGAAAGTAAAAAGTGGAGAATGAAAAATCGGCTGATTGCCTAATTTACAAATAAAGCACTGATGTGGTATACTGAAACCGAAGGACGGTGAATCAGTATGCTGAGAGAAGAAGAACTGCTTGCGATTATAACAGAGCAGCATGAAACCATACAGCGTTTGCCGTACTCATTGCTGCGGTGGTTATAGTTTTAGGATGGTTCAACATCTGAATTTATAGGGTGCATTCTTGCTGCATTGCATCATGATTTGCACCCTATAAATCTTGAAACAAATCAAAATAGAGCTATTTATCATGATGAATCGATTAGGACAATACACATATTTAATGTGTATAAATCATTGACAAAAAGATGTGTATGTGCTATAATTATACACATATAATATGTGCATAAGGAGTCTGAAATATGAAAATCATCGCAGTTGCGAATCAAAAAGGCGGTGCAGGAAAAACCACGACTGCACTGAACCTCGCCTACGGGATGGCGCAAAAGAAAAAAGAAGTTCTTCTGATTGATATGGACGGACAGTGCAACCTTTCATTTTTATTAGGACTCGACAGTACAACAATCGAGGAATCAGATTTGAACATTTATGAAGTGCTGCGAGAAAAAAAGAATATCAGTGAATGTATCGCAAAGACGGATGGTGGACCGCACATAATTCCGGGATCGCCTGCCCTCTATGAAGCCGATATGACCATTTCAAAGGTAGGCAAAGAATACAAGCTGAAAAAAGCACTTGAAAATCTCACCGGATACGACTATATCATAATCGATACATGCCCGTCGCTTGGCATTCTGACGGTCAATACATTCACCGCAGCGGATACGGTTGTCATTCCGGTGCAGGCAGAACTGCTGTCGCTGCTCGGACTGCGTCAGTTGTCTGATACGCTCGATGCAGTCCGCGAATACTGCAATCCGAAATTGAAAATTGACGGCATTCTGATTACCCGTTATCAGGGACGCGCCAGACTCTCAAAAGATTTTCACGATGCGCTTGAACAGCAGGCTGCTGAACTAAATACAAAAGTTTATCCTGTACAGATCCGTGAATCAGTCACGATCAAGGAGGCACAGGCAATGCGGCAAAGTCTGTTTGCATACGCACCGAATGCCGCAGTCACATCGGATTATCAGGCATTTGTCGATGCATTTCTGAAAGGAGAAAAACGGAAATGAGTAAGAAAAATTTTGCAATGTCCTATATGAGTACACCGGAAAATACGGCGGCTAACTCCCCTGCTGTATCCGAAAAACCGAAATTGGAAAAGTCCGTCAAATCTGTCAGAGAGAAAACGGAATCCCGTCCGGATGTGCATTCGGCTTTCCGCGTTGATGCCGCAGAAACAAAATCACGCCGCGTACAGCTTCTTCTGAAACCGTCTGACTATAATAAACTGTTGAAGGCTGCAAAGAGTTATGGCGTTTCCGTTAACCATGTGATTGAGGAAATGATTGCCAAACTGCTATAAGCTTTATCGCTCTGTATGGATGTTCATAGATCTGAATTTATCGGAATGCGCATACACATAAAGTATGCGCATTATTTATACACATACACATAGATTGCGCGGTCACTGTAATGGATATTTTATCGTTATACATATGTGGTGAAGTAAAAACAATACGTAATATGGAATCTGTACATTTCATGCCATGTAACGGTATTGTGTATATAATATGTGTATAAATCATCATCATACACACAAATATCTGCATTGCATAAATACGTATGATTTGTGCGTATAAAATATGATCATATAATATACACATGTAGTAGGCATCGGCACAGCGAAAAGACATGTGCTTACAAAGAAATTCTATAATTTAAAGTATAAGGCTGCGTTACTGCTAATGTTGCGTTTCATTTCTTTTTACCGTAATGTAAAAAGCGGATGAAGCAACTTGAAAACATAAAAGCAGGTTAAAGCAGGCGCATGCCGCATTATCGGAAACTTTGTTATTTTATTTTTGGTATTCTGTTGCTTCCCTGACAAATATGATCATGCAAATTTCCAAAATCGAATAAGTCAGTATGCATCTTTGTGGCACTTATACTGCTTGCGCCCTGTCTTGTCGATCTTCTGGAAGATCTTCTCTCCGTTCTCGTCCAGATCGTAGACCTTCCGGCTTTTCGGAGCCCATGTTCCGTCCGGCTTGATGCTCCGCGTGGTCAGCATAATATGAGCATGGGGATTGCCGTCGCCCTTATCATGCAGCGACCAGTCTGCGCACATTCCCTGATCGGTCAGGCGTTTGACAAAATCGCGGACAGTCTCAATCTGATCTGACCGGCTAAACTCTTTCGGAAGTGCAACCTCGATCTCACGCCAGAGCCTTGCATCTTTTGCTTTTTCGATCTGATGCACCGCGCTCCATAGTGTTTGACGGTCGGCGTATTCCGCAGGGGCATTTTCACATAATGTAATCTCGGAATATACTACACCGCCTTTCTTCGTATAGTCAGACACAAAACCGGTTTCGTGATCGGTCAGTTTCTCACCGGCACGATATGCAGCAGCAGCAATCGCACTTTGACCTTTTGAGCGACTGCCGACTTTCACACTACAATGATAGATTGCCATGCTGCACCTCTTTTCTTTTTCAGACAGGAAAGGAAAGTCAAGGAAGGAACGTCCTTGCGGAAAGGTCGAGGAAAGGCAGAGCCGTTCCTCGTGGAGAGGTCAAGGAGAGGCAAAGCCTTTCCTT
>JAZQOZ010000090.1:0-17967 GCA_045628085.1 Oscillospiraceae bacterium
CGCGCCGATCAAAAGATAAACAAGAATACGAATCATAATTATGTCCTCCCTTTCTGCTGTGTTCAGAAGTCCGTTTCTTCCGAACTCATATATATTATAGCACATCCAATGTGAAAATGCAATGATAAATGCATGAAAAAACCGTCCCCGAACGCATCAGGGACGGTCAGTCTGTCGAAAAACTATGTGTACGCCAGAATAAAAGTTTCGGTCAAGCCTTTTCAAAGGCTTGCGGTTTCCAAAGGCAGAGCCTTTGGGCGCGCTTCGCAAAGCGCGAAACACTTCTGACTTTAGGAGCTCCGCAGGGGTGAATCTGATAAAACGATCCGGTGGATCGTTTTTCAGAGAGGGGGGCCCTGCGATAGAGGGCACCCCTATGTGGATCGCAGAGCGATTCACAGCACAAGACTTTATTAACAGGCTGAGCAAATCATAATGTGACTGCTTTGTATGCCCAATAGGTATCCGCTGCGCGGATGCTATTACGGAATGGGGACTTCTATCGCAAGTCCCCAAGCCCGCCAAGCTCTTGAAGTCTGGGGGTGTTCCGCACTCTGCGGAGTGCGGCAAGGGCGCTGCCCTTGACCTGCGAGCTTTTGAAAAAGCTCGGCCAAAACTTTTGATTTCGCACGCCGCAGGTTTCTCGACAAACCGAAACCGTCCCCGAATGCATCAGGGACGGTTTTTTTTCAGAATCCGTTGCGGTGACAGCCTTTGATGATCTTCTCGTAATCCTTATAGCAGTAATTCACATCGACATCGCCCTCAATTCCGGCGCTTGTTCCGATGCCGTACTGCCATATTCCGTAATCGCCGTAATAGCTTGGATATTCGACATTATAATTCGCAACCCAGACAGTATACTTCGATATCGTCTGCCACGGGATACGGTTATTCAGATAATACGATGAGCAATACAGCATGGCATAATAGCCCATACTTTCCATTTCCGAGCAGAACGCCTCGATGATCGCGCCGATCTTTGCCGGCTCCATTGCAAGAACATTCGGTTCTTCGATATCAAATGCGATCGGATATTCAAACTTCCGGTTGCCCAGCACCTGCGCACAAACGTGTGCTTCGACTCTGGCGCGTTCCGGCGAATCCGCATAAGAATACCAGTATGCGCCGACCGGAATGCCTGCTTTCGTAGCATTGGCATAATTCTGCCGGAATTTCAGATCCTCCTGATCCAGCTCTCTGCCGAATCCGGCACGCATCATCACAAATTTATTCTCGGATTCATCGCGCACCTTCTCAAAATCAATATCGCCCTGATACTGCGAAACATCAATACCCTTCCAGAGATACGGACGCGCTGTCCGGACAGTCGTTGTGGTGGTTTCCTCGGTCGTCGTGACCGTTGTTGTAACTGCCGCAGAAGTGGTCTCCGTCTTCACCGGTTTCGTTGTCGTAGTCTGTTTTGTTGTCGTAGTCTGTTTTGTTGTCTTGGTCGTCGGCTTCGCTTCGGTAACTGTTTCCGTATATGTTGTGACGGAAACAGTCGTTTTCGGCTTGGTCGTAATAACAGGCGGCTTTGTTGTCTCCGGTAATACGACTTTGATCTCTCCGCGGTTTGTCAGGACCGGAAGGCGTGCGCCGTTATCCAGCAGTTCCGCATCCTCATACCAAACCGAATAAGTCGCTCCGGGCTCCGCATCCTCCGGAAGCTGGAAACACAGATCATATAAAACGCCGTTTTTCTCTGAATATCGTTTCAGCTCGGTATAGCAGGAAATTCTGTTCACTCTTTTCACAACAAACGGCATGACATACATATCCGGAAACGCCGAACGATCCGGCAGCACACAGGAATCTGCATCATCCGGCGTATACACTTTCAATTCGGGATCAAACCCGATCAATATTCTCGATGTTGAAAAGCCTGTGTTCTGCGAAACCGATACCGTTATCATCACAACAGAACCTGCCGTTCCCTCTGCATCACTGAATGTCAGGGAAACCGGCGAATTTTCAGTGACGGCGGTTCGCTTGCTGAGTACATAATCAAATACGTCGATCACGCCGTCCTCATTCTGGTCGATCAAATCCGCTTCCTCTGCAAATACGGCAGTCGGTACAGACAGCACGGCGACACTCAAAACAGCCGCAAGCCCTGTACACAGAAAGCGTCTGAGTCCGGAAAACATATTCGGAACTCCTCCTTTTTGTTGTTCTTGTTCCCATATCCGCACGATAAATCTGCAAATCTGTCTAATTTCTTTGCTCTGATGCACATACTTCCTTAACATTTTACCATAAAGCCGCAGGGATTGCAAGAGCGGTGCAATATATTCCCCGTTTTTTCTATTTGATAACGATTTTTTATTTTCGATCTGACATATTTTTGTGGATATCAACAAATTTGATCTTTTTGCAGATTCCGCTTGACTTTTTTGTTCCGAAGTAGTATAATATAAAGGCGGTCACGGAAAACGACCGCCTTCAATATGCTGTTTTAGCTCAGTTGGTAGAGCACATCCTTGGTAAGGATGAGGTCGCTGGTTCGACTCCAGTAAACAGCTCTCAGCCGCTTCGAGAAATCGGGGCGGCTTTGATTTTCCTTTGAAAAGTGAGGTATCTGCAATGGCAAAAAATGCACTGCTCGTAATCGAACTGCAAAATGATTTTCTCTGGGAAAAGCGCAAAGCCAAATTCCCTTATGATACCGAAAAGCTCATCGCGGCAGTCAATGAAGCGATCAACCGGACAAAAGCATCGGGCGGCGATGTGATCTTTCTCCGGCAGATGTTTCCGGATACGACCTCAAACCGCATCATTTTTGATTTCTGCATCGAAGGCACAGAGGGTGCAGAGCTTTACGGCGGTCTGCTGACAGATTCCGCTGAATGTTTTGATAAAAATGTCGCAGATGCGTTTCTCGATCCGGCATTTTCCGCATTCATGCAGGAAAAAGGCTATACTGATATTGCAATCTGCGGAATTGATGAAGCCGGCAGTATCGCCGCAACGGCAAAAGGTGCTGTCCATACAGGCGCATCGGTCACGATCATCAGGGATGCATCTGCAAGCCGCTTTCCGATCGGCAAACTCGCACCGCTTCGTGCGGAGCTGAAAGCCCTCGGCATCCGATATGAATGAATCAATATACAACATATATCCGTGTCCCGTGAACTATACGGCGGCACGGATTTTTTCCTTTGCAGAGGTTTCCGCACATCGCCTTTGCTCCGCGCAAGGTCGGTACACCGCCTTGCCGCGACCGTCACATCCGCGCCGAGCGCAAGCAGACGGCTTTGCAGAGCGCGGCTGACTCTGCCTGCCCCGAGAATCAGGCACGGAAGTTTATACAGAACGACCGGAAGCTCCTGCATCGCGATCTGAATTGCGCCCTCTGCCGTTGGAACCGCGTTGCGCAGGGCAAAGGTTTCCTCTGCGGCATAATCCGCTGCACGAAGTCCTGCGGATTCGATCTGAGAACGGATCTGCGGCGAGAATCTGCCGCCGAGAACGATGCCGTCCGGTCTGACAAGCGGCAAAAGTGCCGAAAGCCGGAGCGCACTGCTCCCGAACGGTGTATAAAGAAAGCAGCCGTCCTGCGAAACGGGCATCGGCAATACAAGTGCATCCAGCATTTGCGGCAGATCCTGTATATGTTCCGAAACGGTGAGATGCTCCGGCAGAACGCCGAAGCGGTCAAAACCAGTGACCGTCACCGAACAGAATGTACCAAGCTCCGCTGCCGCCGTGATCTGCCGCAGATCGCCGCCCGCAAACAGCAGCCGTTTCTGCGCATCTTTCATTGGCTACACTCCTTTTATCATGGATATTTCCGGTATTCCGGATGCCCTATGATATGCGAAATTTGCCGAAACGGTGCGCACATTCACAGAAAACTGAAAGGGAACACATAGAGAAAAGAATATGCAGAGGACTTGCAATCATCGGTGTTTTGTGGTACAATAATACCACATCTATTCTGCTGAAACGAAAGGAGCAATACTATGCTGAATCAAGTCGGCGATCAACTGCACGGATTTACCGTGACACGCATCCGCGAATCCGAGGAACTGCACGGCAGACTCGTTGAAATGACATTCGATCAGACCGGTACGGAACTGGTCTGGATAGATAACGGGCTTGAAAACAAACTGTTTTCGATCTCCTTCAAAACACTCCCCGAGGACAGCACAGGCGTTTTCCATATTCTGGAGCATTCAGTCCTCTGCGGCTCCGCAAAATATCCGGTGCGTGAGCCGTTTGTCGAACTGCTGAAAAGCTCGATGAATACGTTCCTCAATGCCATGACTTTCCCCGATAAGACCATGTATCCGGTATCAAGCCGCAATCTGCGCGATTTTCTCAATCTCACAGAGGTTTATCTGGATGCCGTTTTTGCACCGGCGATCCTCGAAAATCCCAATATCTTCTATCAGGAAGGCTGGCATATCGAAACCGATGAGGACGGCACATTCAGCTATAAGGGCGTTGTATTCAACGAGATGAAGGGCGCAATGAGCAGTGTGGATGAGCTGGCAGAATACAAAATGCTCTCGCTGCTGTTTCCGGATTCCTGCTACGGCTTCAATTCCGGCGGCGATCCGGCAGTGATCCCGACACTCTCCTACGAGCAGTTCAAGGAAACCTACCGCCGTTTCTATCACCCCTCAAATGCACGCATCTATCTGGACGGCGATATTCCGATCGAAGATACGCTTGCACTCATCGAATCCTATCTCTCAAAATTCGGCAAAAGCACGGATCTTCCTGTTATCTCCGAGCAGATGCGGAAAAATGCTTCGGCAACACAGTATTATGAGCTGGCTGCCGAGGAAGAATTGCAGGACAAAAGCTGCCTGACAGTCGGCCGTATCTTCTGCGGCTGGCAGGAGCGTGTCCGGCTGATCGCTGTCCGTATTCTGCTTGATGTAGTCTGCGGCTCGAATGAAACGCCGATCAAGCGTGCAGTCCTTTCCGCAGGGCTTGCGCAGGAGCTTGATATTTCTGTCGATGATTCGATCGCGCAGGCGTTTCTGATGATCCATGCAAAGAATGTGACCGACGGCAAAGCGGACGAGATCCTGCCGCTGATCCGGAAAACTGCCGCCGCACTCGCAGAAAACGGTCTGGATTACGATGCACTCGAAGCATCTGCAAACCGTCTGGAATTTACGCTGCTCGAACCCGATGAACCGCAGGGACTTGACCGCTGCATCAACTGCATGGGAAGCTGGCTCTACGGCGGCGATCCGATGCAGAATCTCGTATACGCAGAGGATTTTGCAGCAGTCCGGAAAATGCTCGCAGATAAGCAGTTTGAACAGCTTTTGAAGGAACTGCTTGTTGATGATGACGGAACCGCCGTTTTGTATTCGCTGCCGTCCTATACACGCGGCGAGGAGATGCGGCAGGAAGAATCTGCCCGTCTGGACGCAGTCTGCGGCAAATGGACAGACGCAGAGATCGCGGAAAACCGGGAAATGAACCGGAAACTGCAGCTCTGGCAGCAGACACCCGATACCGCAGAACAGCTTGCAGCACTCCCGACGCTCCCGATCTCCGAGGTCAGCGATACGCCCTCGTGGACGGATACCGAGATCACCGCAGTCGATGGGATGACCGTGCTGTATCATCCTGTTCCGTGCAGCGGCATCGTGCATCTTTCGCTCAATTTTGCACTGACGGATCATTCTGCGGAAGAACTGACGCTGCTTTCACATTCCGGCAGTCTGTTCGGCAAATTGTCAACGGCAAATTATACCGCACTGGGATTGCAGCAGGCATTGAAGAATCAGCTCGGCAGATTCTATGTATCGATCGATGCATCTGCGAAAAAAGATGAAACGGATGTCTGTACGCCGATGCTGAGCGTCCGCTGCAGCGTTCTGGAAGATAAGCTGACTGAGGCATTTGATCTGATCTGTGAAGTGCTGCAAACAACAGATTTCACGCAGAAGGAGAAAATACACGAAATTCTGCTGCAAACAAATGAACGGCTCCGCCAAATGGGCATCATGGCCGGTCATGCGCTCGGTGTTACGTCTGTTATGTCGCAGTATTCTGCGCGTGATGCGGTCGTCAGCGCGATCACCGGTTATCCGATGATTCGCCGGACTGCGAAACTCGTGAAGGAATTTGACGCATCGTTTGCGGAATTTTCAGATCTGATGCAGAAAATGCAGCGTGAAACGATCTGCCGTTCACGCCTGATCTTTGCAAGTGTATCGGCAGCAAAGCCGCAGGATATTTCCGCGCTGCTGAAACGTCTGCCGGAAGGAACTGCCGTTCCGCAGACCGCAGCTTACAAGACGGAACTGCCTATGCGCATGGGATATCAGATTCCGGCGCAGATCGGTTATGCGGTACAGGGCTGGCGTCTGCCGCGTGAACAGTTCGGCAGTGACGCAGGCAGGCGAGTCGCGGCAAAGCTCATTTCGCTGAGTTATCTCTGGAATGTTGTGCGCGTACAGGGCGGTGCATACGGCACCGGCATCAACCTGAAACGTGATGATACGCTGTTCACATATTCCTATCGTGATCCGTCGCCGGCGCGTACACTTGCTGTCAACGGCGGCATTTCGGATTTCATCCGGACGTTCTGCGAGAGCGATGAACCGCTTGACAAATATATCATCTCCACTCTTTCGGATGAAGATCCGCTACGTTCACCGAGAGAACAGAGCGCCGCAGCAGATGCACTCTGGCTGATCGGACGCACAAAAGATGAGGTCATCGCGGAGCGCAGACAGATGCTTGCATTGACACGGGAATCACTTCTGGAATCCTGTGCGGTCTGGGATGCCTTTGCGGAGAACGGTGCAGTCTGTGTATGTGCATCCGGCAATCTGCTTGCAGACTGCGATGATCTGGAAAATGTATCAGAGGAGTGAACGAAAATCCGGCATCCGCTGCCGTTTTTCTGAACATACGAAATAACAGGGACAGAGGAAACTGACTTCGTCAAATTTCCTCTGTCCCTTTTCAGTTATTCTGCGGATATGCGGCATGAATATTTCTGTGCGTTTCAAACAGACATAAACGGCAGCTATTTCCGGAGCATCCGCATCGCATTCAGAACAGCAAGCACCGTCACGCCGACATCTCCGAATACTGCCCACCACATCCCGACAGCGCCGCACGCGCCTAGCAGCAGAAGAATAATTTTTATGCCGATCGCAAAAACGATATTTTGCAAAACGATCTGTTTTGTCTGCTTTGCAATGCGCAGGGCATCGCCAAGCCGTGCCGGTTCATCCGTCATCAGAACAACATCCGCCGCTTCGATCGCCGCATCCGTGCCAAGCGCACCCATCGCAATACCGACATCCGCACGCGCCAGTACCGGTGCATCATTGATGCCGTCACCGACAAACGCAAGTTTTTCATCACCGGATAATTCAGCCGCAATATGTTCCAGCTTTGCGACCTTATCCTGCGGCAGTAATTCCGCAAAACATTCATCCAGACCGAGCTTTTTTGCAACTGTATCGGCAATCTCCTGATTGTCACCGGTCAGCATGACCATGCGAGAAATGCCCTGTCTGCGCAATATCCGGAGCGCATTTTCCGCATCCGGCTTAACGGCATCCGCGATCAGGATACAGCCGAGATATTCACCGTCTGCCGCAAGATAAATCTTCGTACCGGATGCGTCGCAGGAATGATATGCAATATGTTCCTGTTTCATGAGCTTGTCATTTCCGCAGAGGATCTGTCTGCCGTTCACTTTCGCCTGCATTCCGAAGCCGGAAAGCGTCCTGCTGTCACGGACTTGCAACGCATCGGCATCATCCGGATATGCCGCAAGAACGGATGCGGCGATCGGATGAACGGAACTGCGCTCACAGCCTGCCGCATATTTCAGCAGATCTGTTTTGGTGACACCGTCCGCAGGCAAAATATCCGTGACCTGAAAACTGCCTGTTGTCAGCGTTCCGGTCTTATCGAAAATGACCGTCCTGACTTTGCTCAATGCTTCGAGATCACTGCTTCCCTTGACGAGGACACCGTGACGCGATGCCGCACCGATACCGCCGAAAAATGTCAGCGGAACGGATATGACCAGTGCGCAGGGGCATGATACGATCAAAAATACAAATGCTCTGTGAAGCCATTCCGACCATGCCCCGTGCAGAAACAGCGGCGGCACGACGGCAAGCAGTACGGCAAGCACCACAACGACCGGCGTATAATACCTTGCAAATTTCGTGATGAAATTTTCAGCCGGTGCTTTGCGTGCGGCGGCATTTTCCACCATGTCGATGATTTTTGACGCAGTCGATTCGCTGAACGGCTTTGTGACGCGGACAGTCAGCGTGCCGCTTTGATTGATGCATCCGGAAAGTGCATCATCATTGGGATGCACCTGCCGCGGAACGGATTCTCCGGTCAATGCGGCAGTATCAAGCAGAGATTCGCCGTCTGTCACGATCCCGTCAAGCGGAATGCGTTCGCCTGCCCTGACGATGATCTGTTCCCCGACCGCAACAGATTCGGCACGAACTTCCGTCACAGCGCCGCCGCGCAGTACATTTGCCGTATCAGGGCGAATATCGAGGAGTGCCGAGATCGAACGCCTTGAACGCTGAACAGCAAGCGACTGGAAATATTCCCCGATCTGATAGAACAGCATCACAGCGGCGGCTTCGGCATATTCACCGAGCAGAAATGCCCCCAGCGTTGAGATGCTCATGAGAAAATGCTCATCAAAAATTTTTCCTTTGGTGATATTGCGGAGTGCCGTCCAGACAACGTCCCATCCCGTGATCCCATAGGCGATCAGCATGACGGCAAGCACCGCCGCAGAGGGCAGATGCAGCAGATATTCCATGACCGCGCCGACAGCAAAGACTGCCGCACCCATAATGATCCGTACAAGCATGATGCGTCCGCTGTCATGATGATGGGATTCGGAATGTGCATGGGGAAGTGCAGTGGTATGCGCGATCACGGCAACATCCGGTTCATGCTGATGCACAATGGATTCGATCAGGGGCGTGATCTCATCCGGCTGATGTGCGGTCGTGACCGTCAGCGATTCCTGCATCAGATTGACTTTTGCTTCGGTGATCTGTTCGAGCGCACCGACCGCTGTTTCGATTTCTGCCGCACAATGCGGACAGTCCAGACCTTTCAGCGTGTATACGAATTTCATGATATCCCTCCGTTTATGCAAATAGTTGAGCAACTGCGCAACTATAGGCGTGAAACAAATGCGGAGCATTCTCCGCATCTGCAATTATTCCCTGATATGTTCAAAGCCCATGTCAAGTATTTTTTTCACATGATCATCTGCAAGCGAATAGTAAACGATCTGACCGTCCCTGCGGAATTTGACGAGCCTTGCAAGGCGCAGGGATTTGAGCTGATGTGAAACGGCAGATTTTGTCAGACCGAGCAGTGCCGCAAGATCACAGACGCAAAGTTCCTGCAATGCAAGCGCATGAAGGATCCGGACACGGGTACCGTCCCCGAACAGCTTGAATAATGTTGCGAGTGCAATGTAGGTATCGCTGTCAGAAAGCTGTGCCGCGGCATTCTGAATGGCATCCGCATGAATGATCTCACAGGAACATACCGGCTGTTCTTCCATTATCATCTGTCCTTTCATATAGTTGAATGGTTGTTCAACTATTTGCATTATATCACGATTCCGAAAAATTGTCAAGTGTTCCGGCAAATTTTCTACTGCAAAAGATAATAAATATCAGCAGGCATCTCTGAACGGAGAAGATACCGCCGTTCAGTCAGCGGTGTGACCGGATATGTGGTATCGAGCTGCATTTCGAGCAAAATTTCTGCAGATTCGGAATAATACGGTGCAGGACGTTCTGACGCAGTACCTGTTTCCATAGCCGGCATGACCAGATCGGCTTCCGGCTGAAATACAAGCTGCATTTCCGTGAAGCGCCAGTTTTCTGCGTCTCCGTTTTCATCAAGATATTCGCCGCTGATACAGATCTCGCCGCCCTCACGCCGGATACAGTACGCAGACCATTGGGGTTTGACCTCAAATGAATCAAGCAGCGTCACTTCGCCGTCAGATTCTCCGTACCAGAGAAAAACCGGCATTGCCGGACCGCTGTCGCCCACACTGTCCAGACGGATCACGACCATATCATCCGTACCGGTTTCACGCAGATCATCAAAAAACACATCCGCAATGCCGCACATTGCATTGCCCGATGCCGCCGCAGAGGAATCCGCAAGCCCGTATTCCGGCAGCAGCGTATTTTCCAGATAGGCATAATACGGCTTATGAACGTGATCAGTCGGCGTGGTGACCGTCGGTATCGGTTTCGTGCCGGATGATGATACCGTTGTCTGCGGCGGAACGGTCACGGTTTCCGATGTGGTCTGCTCTGCGGGATCTGTCTGTTCAGATGCAGGCTGCTGCCCGAAAAGCAAGAGCCATCCGCCAGCCGCGCAGATCAAAGCAAGTATCACTGTCAGGACGATCAGCGGCGTATCCGATCGTTTCTGTTCGCCGCTCATTTCAGATAAATGATCAGTGCGATGATGTTGAAGATCAGCAGGATCGCATTCAGCACGATCAGAACGGTCTGCAATCGTTTGGCGCGTGCAGAGGGGAGTGCATAGATCGGATCCGGTTCTTTCGGTGCAGGCTTCGGCATCCGCGGATCAGGGATCGCGGACTGCGGAATTTTTTTCGGTTCTTCCGGTGCTTTTTCGCCCTCTTTGTATTCACGCGGCTTATGGCAAAGCTGACAGAATTTCATTTTATCAGCATTTTCGGATTTACAGTGCGGACATATCCATGTATTCGTCATCGCATATTCTCCTTTCTGCGGCAAAACCGCTTACAGTTCTCTATGATCCGATTGAAACGACTGCGTCTGCAATGATCACGCCTGCATTGCGGAGATCCCCGTCTTTTTCGGCAGGCTTCACGCGCAGACAGATCTCTTCTGCGCCCGTGATATCCAGATCAATATGCAGAACGCCGAGTTTTCGTGAAACAGCGTATGTTTCCAATACTGAACCGTCAGCGGTGATATCCAGCAGGACAGTTGTATCATCATCAAAGGAATCCAGCGGCAAAGCAGTGAGCGTGAGCCGCTGATAGCCGCCGCTGATGTGAAATACCGCACTGCTGCTCTGTCTGCCGGAAAGTGTTCCCTCGTATGAGCAATAGAGATTGCCGCTGTCAGAACGGTAGGTTTTGCCGTTATATCCGGTCAGCTCCGAATCGGTCTGTGTAAAATCGTTCAGCTCCGGTTCACCGAATGCGATCAGTTCCTTTGGCAGTGCCTGCTGATACTGTTCTGTCAATGCGGCAGTTTCCGGCGCATCGGGAAACAATGTTTCGGCATCATGCAGAAGCTGTTCTGCCTGTTCCGTCTGACCGGATTCAAGCAGACTGCGCATCCTGACCGGAAGAATACGGAAATATGCATCCTGATAGCTTTTCTGTGTATCGGCAATCATTCCGGAACAGGAAGATGATTCTTCATCAGGGATCGACAATGCATCGAAAGCATCTGTATATTGACCGGAATCAAAACAGTTTCGTGCTTTTTGGCACGCCTGCACATACTGATGCCGCATCTGCTGTTCCTGCGTATCATTGAGCATCTGCCGGAGCTGTTCGTTATCTTTCAGAATCCGGAGCGCATCATTCAGCCGTGAAACTGCCGCATCATAATCCTGCTCCTGCAATGCTGTATTGGTTTCAGACATTGTCTGTGCAAGATACAGCTCCGTACACAATGCGGTATTGTCTGCGGTCAGATTCATCAGTTCTGCATCATTTTCGGGAATCTTGCCGTACTGTTCAAGGGCGGCGGCATAGTTTCCGGCTTCATAGTACGCATCTGCTTTCCGGATCATCGCAAGCCATGCCTCACGCATCCGGATATCCTCATAGATCGGCTCAATTTCAGCGGTCAGTGCCGGAATATCAAGCTGAATGAGCGCATCCGTCTGTGCTTTTGCATTTTCGGCATCTGTCTGCCCTGCAAAATAAGCATTGCGGACAGACTGTGCATATTCGGTCAGTTTTTGTGTGAGGGTATCGGGAACGATACCTTCCGGATAATCGGTCAGCCGGATGAGCGAAGCCGTATGAAAATCGCCGCTGCGGACAGCTTCAAGCAATTCTGCCGCAGGATCACGCTGGAAAATCTGAATGCTGTTTTCGGCACGGCGAATCAGCAGAAAGCTTTCTGCGCCGATGCCGCAGAGCAGCAGGACGATGCAGAGCAGCAGGAGCGTTCTGCGTTTTCGGCTGGGTTCATTCTGCTGTTTTTCTGCTGTCATTTTCACCGCCCCCTCATTTTTCGACCGCTTTTATTAGTATTATAACATGGTTCCGTATAAATTGCAATGGGCGAAGAAGAAAAAACGGCTGTGGGCAGTACCCACAGCCGTTGTCATCTGTTATATATCCCCGTTAATTTTCTTCAAAATGTAGGTCAACGTACGGCCTTGAAATACCGCCGCTGCCGAAAAAGTAATAGTCTTTCAGGTCATCCCCGATCGCCGGATATTCCTCGCCCCATTCTGTTTCGGACTGGTAGTTCCCAAACATCATATTTGTCGTAAGCGTTTTCGGCATGAATGCGCCGAGCCTGCAATCGACTGCGCAGCCCGGCTCCAGATAGAACCAGTCTGAACGGAAAGCATCATCACGATCATAAGCCTGACCGCTCAGGCTGAAATATGCGGGCGGCATATTGATTGACGGCGCTATGCGCTCATTTGCTGTATGGATCGAGAAAATCATATTTGACGAGTTGAAATCATAGTCCCGCGCAAAGTTCGCATCTGTAAAACACGGATCCATAAATGCATCAAACGGACGATCGATTTCCAGATGATCAAACGGATTCAGCGGCATCCGGCAGTCATTATAGAAATCAGGCAAATTTGAGAGCGCGTTGACATTTTCGATCCTGACATCCAATGTGATGAACCGGTATGCATCAGAATGTGCCTTGATATAAGAATACTTATATTCATCGTCAAACGTCAAATAAATGCTTGCATCGTAGTATTTCTCATCGCCGTTTGAGATGCTGCCGCGTGAAACAACGCAGTCCTTGCGGAACAGCAGGCAGAGATCATCCTCTGTCAGACCGGCTTCTTCGAGCGTATCAAAGCATTCCGCTTTCTGTACGGTGATGGCCAATGCGCCGCTTCGCGCAAACATATCATTCGACAGGCGGAAACGGTCACCGATCTCCTGCTCCAGCGATGCATCCGGCATTTCCATATCCGCCGGAACCGGCAAGGTGTATTCGGCCGTGACAGTTGTTGTCACAGTTGTCGAACCGCGTGTTTCAATCACATAGAGATCAGTCGGGAGCGTATTTTTCGCAGATTCACTTACAGAAACAGTCGTGCCGGATGAAACCGCAGTCTGCCCTGCATCAGATTCTCCGGTATCGGCAGAGCTCGTATAGCCGGACTGCGGCTGCTGTTCCTGCCGGATGCCGTCGCGCACAACGCCGTAGATCGCATACGTACTGAAACAGACAATGCCGACCGCCGCCGCAACTGCGCCGTATCGTGCAATGCGCTTCGGAAGCAGACTGCCGCTGCCGGCTGTTTCCGCTGCATCTTCGATCAGATGCGCATCAATTTCGCCCATGAGATCAAGCAAATCCTGACTTTTCACAGCAATCCCTCCTCATCAAGATATTGTCTGAGTGCTTTCCGCATCCGGCTGAGCGCCATATTCACGGCAGCCGTTGTCATGCCGTGCCGTCTGGCGATCTCACCTGCCGGCATCAGCATGGTATACCGTTCGATGAAAATGCGCCGCTTTTCATCGGAAAGCGTATCCAGATATTCATTCAGTGCCGTCCGCAGAACATTGCGGTTCAGGACAGCCTCAACATTTTCTTCAGACGCAACGCAATCGCCCAGCTCGCTGAGTGCAAGCGGAACTTCTCCGCCGCCCCGTTTCTCACGGTTTGCGGCTTTGCAGCGATCAAGCGCGATGCGGCGTGTGAGGGTGATGATATACGCCTGCAAATGCGCCGGAGGGTTCTGAGGAATGGCGTTCCACGCCCGATAGAGTGCATCATTGAACGCTTCATCTGCATCGGCTGCGTTCCCGAGAATATTCTGCGCAATACTGCGGCAGAGTTTGCCGTATGCATCGGTCAGCGTTTCGAGTGCCCGTTCGTTGCGCGCCGTGATTTGTTCAATGATCTGTTTATCCTTTGCGTTCAAGATATTCACCGCCTTTCTTCACCCTCACCAATATAGACGACAAATGCTGCCGGAATGTAACAGCTTTTCTATAAAAAAATCAGAATGTCTGTGCCGGCAGACGTTTTCTCCCCACATAAAACAATAGGGAAAGAAGCCGTTTTTCCGGTTTCTTCCCCCGATTTTCTCAATTCTGACCGTAATAGGCGTTTGCGCCGTGTTTGCGGTAATAATGTTTATCCAGAATATACTGCGGCATAGATGCATCCGGTGCGAGCAGCAGTGTTTTGAGCGTCATTTCCGCAACAGTATCGAGTACGACCGCATGGTAGACAGAAGCGGCAGGATCTTTTCCCCATGTGAACGGGCCGTGATTCCTGACCACGATACCCGGAACAGACAGCGGTTCGATTCCGCGCTGACGCAGTGTTTCCACAATGACCTTTCCGGTATTCAGTTCATAATCCGCTTCGACCTCTGCCTGTGTCAGCGCTCTTGTGCAGGGCACAGCGCCGTAAAAATAATCTGCGTGCGTTGTACCGAGCGCCGGAATATCCCTGCCTGCCTGCGCAAATGCGACCGCATTGACCGAATGCGTATGCGTCACACCGCCGAGAGCCGGAAACTGCCGGTACAATTCGAGATGTGTTTTTGTATCGGACGAAGGCTTCCATTTCCCCTCAACTGTTTTGCCGGATTCGAGATCGACAACGACCATATCTTCCGGCTTCATCCCGTCATAATCCACACCGGACGGCTTGATGACAACAAGCCCTTTTTCACGGTCAATGCCGCTGACATTGCCCCATGTGTAGATCACGACACCTCTGGCTGCGAGTTCGAGATTCGCCGCGCAGACTTCCTGTTTCAAATCTGTAAGCATCATGCATACCCCCTGCATATCAAAAAATCTCTGCATCTATTCTACCACAAGCCGCCGCCAAAGTCAAGCCGATTCCGCAGGCAGAAAAAAGCCGCAGAATCAGTTGATCCTGCGGCAAAAAATGAAGAAGGTATTATATTGAATCAAGATTACCCGGTAATTTCTTCCAGACGTACATTCTGGATATAAACGGTTGCGGTCGAACCGCGGTGACCGAGATTGAATTCCAGTCTGCCGAACGGATCATCCTTGTCATTCATATCGAATTCGTAGGTGAAGGTTGTTTTTTCGGTCGGGACAGTCAGCGTTGTATCAGGCAGATACCGGATCCAGCCGGCATTCGGCGCAGATACACATACAATGATATCACGCTCCTCATCTGCCCATGCATCAAATGTCACACGGTATTTTTTGCCCTTGATCATCGGCATTTCCGGCTGAACAAGCTGAACGGAGTAGTCAACAGTACCCTCATTCTCCGAACGAATGATCATCGTATTGTCGCTGATCTCAGCCGAGCCCTCACCGCCCTCAAAGAGCAGGAATTTCCAGTTGACATCATCGGTCAGATCTTCTGCCTCGGCAAAATCGCCGTTATAGATGAAGTTGCCGTCTTCCGTCGCTTCACGGTATTCCGCGACCGGCTTGCTGACATTCGTATCATATTCGGGCTTCTGGTAAACACGCACATAGTCGATCTCGAATTCAGCCTTATCGAAATCGGTCGTATCATCGGGATTGCCCGGCCATGTGCCGCCGACTGCAAGATTCATCTGCACGAAAAACGGCTGATCGAACGGTGCCGGATACGGCTTATCATCCTCGCCCTCAACGGCTGTGAACCAGTCATTGACGGTCAGATAGCATTCGTTGTCGATATACCAGCGGATCTCGCCCGGTTCCCATTCCACGCTGTATTCATGGAAATCGCTCGCAAATGTGCCGTTATCGAGTTCAACAGTACCCTGCTGCTCGGCATGGGGTTCACCATAGTGGATCGTACCGTAGGCGATATCAGTCGAACTGCCAAGCACTTCCATAATGTCGATCTCACCGCACTTCGGCCATTGACCGTAATGCGCTTCATCCTGCGGCATCATCCAGATCGCCGGCCAGAGGCCCTGACCTTCAGGCGCTTTTGCGCGTGCAACGATCTTACCGTAAGTGAAATCGGTCTTATTCTGGGAATTGACCTTGCCGGAAGTATAATAATCCTTCCCGTCTTTCTGCGTCTTGATGCCTTTGAGGATCAGACAGCCGTCACGCAGGAAGATATTATCCGCAGAATCGGTATATTCCTGCAATTCCTCATTTGTCCAGCCCGGCTCACGCAGTTCACGGTTCCAGATGCTCTCATCCAGCGTATCACCGTCAAATTCGTCATGCCAGAGCAGATCATAGCCGTCGATCGCAGGCGCTTCTGTTTTGGGCTGCGGAGCTTCCGTGGTCTGCACCTCGGTTTCTGCGGTACTGTCCGGCTGTGAAGCGGATTCACCGCAGGCTGTCAGCAGGCTCATTGCGGCAAATGCTGCAAGGATGCGCATTTTCTTCATGATAATTCCTCCTGATCGTCCGCATGAAGGGGCAGCGGACGGATTCTGCATTTATTATAACCGAATCACGCCGCGAATACTGTCAGCATTTAGAGATTGATAGCAAATTTTTATCCATATTTATCAGAACATCCTGCCATAAAAAACATCTCCTACGGTTTCTGTTATACCATAGGAGATGCTGTTCATATCAGATCAGTGCATATTCATTCTTCCAGATATTCAAATGTAACGTCATAGTTGTTCTTCACATTCGGGAACGATTCGATCATATCCTTAATGAGAAGCTGCGCTCTTTCGTCTGCCATTTCCTGCACATTGCTTTTCTTCGCATTTTCGAGTGCTTTTTCCTTGATCTGTTTGCGGAGATCGTTATGATCTTCCTCTGTCAGCTTATTAAAGATCGACTGTTCATCCTCCACGACCTGCATACTGTTTTCATCCAGCTCATTTGAGAGGATCTCGGAATGCGGCAGTACCACAACGATTTCCTTTTTCAGCTTATTTTCCTTGACATCTGCCCGTGCGCAGTCGATACCGACCTTGATTTTTCCATCCATGACGATCACGGCAGTTTTTCCGGTAAACGGGATATTCTGATTCCAGAATGAAAACTGTTTTTTGCCGTCCACAACGCCGACATTCGTATACTGATATTCGAGCGTTGCAAGTTCGCTGATACTCTGGATCTTCGACTCAAATTCTTCTGCGTCGATCACGACACGTTCCTTTGCAACATACTCGTCGATCGTTGCAAGTGCATTGTCCAGTGCTTCCTGCACATCGCTTTTTTCTTTCAGAGCAAGTTCATTATCCTCCTGAAGTGCCTGAATCGTATCATGCAGCTTGAGCTTTGCTTCATCCTCCTGTGCGATCTGCGCATTCAGATCATTGATCTGTCCTTTATACCAAAAGAACAGCAGCAGAAAAGCGAGCACGATCAGCGCAAGTATCACGCCGAAAAAGATGAGTTTCTTTTTCCACTCTTTCGCTTTTTCGATTTCCTTGATTTTTTCTGATTCCTTCATGATACAAGTCCCCCTTTCAGCAGTCAGCAAGCAGTGCTGCAAACATTATATAACAAAATTCGACAAAATTCAATAGAGATTCGGCATTTCTTCAAAATTTAACAATTCCGAAAGAATTCAACTGATTCGCATTGACAACTGAAAAAGGCCTGCGCAGAGCTTCTGTATTGGTATTTTATTGTTTTTTCGACAGACTGTGACGGCATCCCCGAAAGGATGCTGTCTCAGCTTATCGATAAAGTTTTGTATGGTGAATCGCTCTGCGATCCACATAGGGGTGCCCTCTATCGCAGGGCCCCCCTCTCTGAAAAACGATCCACCGGATCGTTTTATCAGATTCACCCCTGCGGAGCTCCTAAAGTTT
>JAZQOZ010000091.1:0-20344 GCA_045628085.1 Oscillospiraceae bacterium
AAAAAACAGCCGCTCTCAGATCAAACAAAACGTGTGGAACAAAAGTAAGAAGGCAGCAGGACGACGGTACCGTCCGCTGGATCCCGTTGTTCCGAAGCATACAAAGTGAACGCCTGATGCAAAAAGACAGAATCGGGCGGCTTTGTATTCTCCGGAACCGGCTCAGGGGTGTCTCCTGCCGCATTCGCGTGAAACGCATTGCGAAAGGGGGCGCTGAGCATGGGACAGATTTGTATGTCAGGAAGGCAAACTGTTCAGCTGGATCAGCGCAACCGTATCAGCTATCCTGTCAGCTACCGGAATTCGATCGGCGATAACCTTTATATTTCTCCCGATCAGCGCTGCAGAGGCTATCTCATTATGCGCTCCAAGGAGGAATTTGAAAAGGAACTGGAGCGGATCGAACAGGAATGTATTGAACAGGGCGATGACCGCGAAGAAATTGAGGACGCACGCCGTGACTTCACAAGCGCAACACAGAACCCCTCTCCGGATAAGAACAACCGCATTACACTGAGCAAGGAACTGATCGAATATGCAGGCCTTCACGGTGCGGTCGTGATTATCGGTGTCGGTGAATATGCCGAAATCTGGGATGAGGAAAGACTGCGTGCGTATGAGGAAGAGCGTGCTAAGCTGAAGGCAGTCAAACGTGCCCGGAAGGACGCTGAAAAGCGTGCGAAATTGACAGCAGAGAAAGAGGCATAAGATATGTCAGAAAACAGAGTGTATCATGTGCCTGTCATGCTTGAGGAGGTACTCAGCGACCTGAATATCAAGCCCGATGGTGTGTATTTGGACGGCACCTGCGGCGGAGCGAATCATTCGTTTGCGATTGCGGAAAAACTCGTATGCGGCGGACAGTTGTATGCGATGGATCAGGATCCGGATGCGATCGCGGAGGCGACTGTGCGGCTTGCCGGAATGCCGGCGGTGATCGTACACGCAAACTTCACGGAGCTGGGAAGGGTATTGGCAGAGCATCATACCAAAGCGGACGGAATACTGCTTGATCTCGGAGTCAGCAGCCATGAGCTGGACGAGGGTTCACGAGGCTTTTCCTATCATCAGGATGCACCGCTCGATATGCGTATGTCACAGACGGGACGGACAGCCGCCGATCTGGTCAATACGATGACGGAACGGGAGCTGAGTGATATCATTTTTCGTTTTGGAGAAGAAAAATTTGCAAGACAGATCGCTGCACAGATCGTTGCAGCACGCGAAATCAAACCCATCGAAACCACATTTGAACTTGCCGAGCTGATCAAAAAAGGCGTACCGGCAAAAATGCGGCGAGAGAAAAATCCCTGCAAAAAGACGTTTCAGGCGATCCGCATTGCGGTGAACGATGAACTGAACTGTCTGACCGCTGCACTGGAAACAGCTTTTGATTCACTGAATCCGGGCGGCAGACTTGTGATCCTTACGTTTCACAGTCTGGAAGATAGGATCGTCAAGCAGGCATTCGCCCAACGGTGTACCGGATGTACCTGTCCGCCGGAATTTCCTGTCTGCGTATGCGGCAAGAAACCCGAAGGCAGACTTCTGCACCGCAAACCGCTGACAGCAACCGCTGAGGAGCTTGCGCGTAATCCGCGCTCCCACAGTGCCAAGCTGCGCAGCATCGAGAAAATCTGAGTGCGGCAGAGTGCTGCACAAACCTATCGGCACATACTGTTCCAATCAGAAAGTAAAAAAAGGAACGGTATCATGAATCTTTCCGAGAAAATCGGAACAACTGAACGAACGAAAGACCTGTTTTCCGCAGAAATGCGGGAACCGAACATAACAAAGAAAAGCGCAAAACGAGTGCGGACTTTATGCTGCAAAGACCGGCTGAAAAAATAAAGAAACAGCCGGTCGGTGCAGCACACACAGCAAATGCCAAATGCCATGGAGGGGTTCTCAGTGGCGGAAGACTATATGACGCAGATCTTTGATTTTGCAGCATCATATACCGGCGGAGAGCAGCAGAAACAAGAAACACTCAGCTCTGAGGAACGCCGCATGATGACACTGCGGAATCTGGCAATGAGCACAGCCTCAAAAGCCAATAAAAAACGTAAAAAACAACGGACGGAACCGCAGGAACCGAAAATGACCGATGCGGAACGCCGTTCGAGGGAGCAGGCAAGGATCCGGGAAGAACGCGAATCGAGAAGCGCACAGTCCGAGGCAAACCGCCGTCAGGCAGGCATCGGCGGATCCGATAAAAATGCTCCGACTTCTCCTGATCCGGAGAAAAAACAAAAAAAACCGCCGGAGAAGGAAAACCGCAGGATTGTATCGCAGACTGCTGAGGAAACGGAGATCGACATTGATATCCCGACCGAACAGAAGCCGACGAAGAAAAAACAGTCCGAGGTCAGATCAAAGAAAAAAAGAAAGACAAAGCATCAGCAATCCGATACCCAGAACCGCGCAACGACAGCTTCCAGATACGCCAAGTCCGGTACGGCCGATCATCCGAACAGGATCACGACCGGCAGTGCCGTCACACTCGGGATCCTCACCGGCGTTCTGATCGGCACGGTAATATACGGCCGTGTGCAGACCAATGAGGTGTATACAAAAATCGCGGAATTACAAGCAGAATATGATGATCTCAATGCCAGAAATATCAGCATGAAATCTGAAATGGAAGGCAAGATGACCGTCAAGAAAATCGAGGAATATGCAGAGGACGTTCTCGGACTTCGTCCGCTGAATCAATCGCAGATCGAGTATATTCAGCTCCAGACAGAGGATGAGGTCACGGTTTCAGAACCGGAAGATAATTTCTTCGTGACCGTCAACGATTACCTCGAAAATATATGGGAATTTTTGCGCGGAAAATAACATAGATATAGAATGTCATGCGGAAGGCAGGGGACTGCCGGATGCAGAGCTTGCATAATATATATTGCAAATCAGATCAGAATGTGTAGAACAAAGGAAAAGGAGCAGCAATGCCGAAGGATGTAGAACAGACCGATTTTCTGCATCGGGCAGCAGCGGGATCACGATGCCGCTGCAAAGCTGCGCACTGTATAGCAAATAACAGGCGGGCAGACTGTATGCAAACCAGATCCTCTGCATACAGAACGGCGAATGGGGTGCCGGAAGGCAGTACTGCTCTCCTGTCATGATCTCAGGCGGAGCAGCGGTCTTGCTCCGCCTTTTTCTTTTGGCGCAGCAGAAGTATCCGGAAAGGGGTTGGAGAAATGCCGGATCAAACAGAAAAAAATACACGCGGGATCGTCAAGGCTTCCAATAAGCAGGTATGGAAACGCGGTTATCGTTCCAAAGGTCCTTCGACCAGTATGAAAGTGCGCACCAATGTTGTTGTGCAGGCGGTGATCCTGCTTGCTGCGGCGGCTCTGACTGTCAATCTGGCGCGCATCATGCTGATTGAACATGATACATATACCGATATGGCAAATTCCCGTCAGTTCGGAACGATCACGCTTCCGGCTGCCCGCGGCACGATCTATGAGGCGAGCGGCGGCGTTGTCGCACAGAGCGCTACGGTCTATAAGATCTTTCTTGATCCGGGATTGTTCCGCAGTGAAATGGAGCTTGTCACCAAGCGAAATGAGGAACTTGAAAAAGCGGCAAAGGAAAAGCAGGAAAAAGGTGAATCTGCAAAGGCGGATGTCGTATCGCCCGATGATGTGCAGGCGCAGGTCGTTGCATTTCTTTCGGAGATACTGGAAATATCCGAGCAGGAGCTTCTTGATGCATTCGCAAAGGAAAATCACTATGTCGTCCTGAAGGAACAGGTCGAAAAGAGCCGTGCCGACCGCATTATTGAATTCCTCAGCGATATTCATGTACCGGGCAGTGCGCGGACGATCTCCATTTCTTCGATCCGCCGTGAATCCGATACCAAGCGTTATTATCCGCAGAATGAACTTGCCGCATCCGTGATCGGATTTACCAACAAAGAAGGTCACGGCTTTTACGGCGTTGAAAAATATTATGACGAATATCTTTCCGGTATTGACGGCAGAAATGTGACCGCGCGCGATGCAAACGGAAACGATATGCCGTATCGCTATTCCAAAACCTATGCGGCACAGGACGGCGATGACGTTTATCTGACGATCGACATGACACTGCAAACCTATCTGGAAAATGAACTGACGGAAATGGTCAATCAGTTTCAGGTCGCACAGCGCGGCTGCGGCATTATGCTGAATGCGAAAACAGGCGCGGTGCTTGCAATGGCGAGCGTCGGCGGTTTTGACTGCAATGAACCTTATGAAATTTATAACAAGGTAACTGCGGCGGAGATCAAAAATATCCGGAATGAAGATGAAATGATCAAAGCTCGCAATGCAGCATGGGAGACACAGTGGCGCAATAAATGTGTATCGGAAACCTATATCCCCGGTTCGGTTTTCAAGGTCTTTACGGCAAGCGCCGGACTGGAAGAAAATGTTATTGATTATTATAAATACAGCTACAACTGCACCGGTTCGATCACGGTCGTAGACGGTCTGAAACCGGTCGGCTGTACAGGCGTGCATCAGGGGCAGACATTTGAGATGATCCTGAGAAATTCCTGTAACCCTGCGTTTATTTCAATCGGACAGTCACTCGGCAAGCAGTTGTTCTGTCAGTATTTTGATGCATTCGGTCTGGCGGAAAAAACCGGCATCGACCTGCCGGGTGAAACCAAGTCGATCTATACACCGCTGAATAAAATGGGCCCGATGGATCTTGCACAAAGCTCCTACGGTCAGAATAATTCCCTGACACCGATCGAAATGGCGACCGGATATGCGTCCGTTATCAACGGCGGTTATCTGCTGAAACCCTATGTCGTGAGCAAAGTCGTCGATCAGGCAGGAAATGTGGTTCTCTCCAATGACAAGACCGTTCGCCGTCAGGTCATTTCTGAGGAAACATCCGCGGAAATGCGCCGCGCCCTGCAATACGTTGTCGAAAACAATCACGGCGGCAATGCTTATATCAAAGGCTATAAGATCGGCGGAAAATCCGGTACATCCCAGAAACTGATGAATTATGTCAAGGAAGGCAACGAGGAATATATCGCATCCTACTGCTGCTTTGCACCTGCGGATGATCCGGAGATCGTTTTGCTGATCATGGCGGATGAACCGAATAAGAGCATCAGCTATTACGGTGCAACAGTCGTCGTGCCGTATTCGCGCCGCGTACTGGAAAAGGCGCTGCCGTATCTGGGTATTTATCCGGAATATTCGGCAGAGGAGGAAGCACACAAGGATATCAGCGTACCGCTTCTGATCGACACGCCGACTGCAGATGCGACAGAAAAGCTCGAGGATTACGGTCTGAAATATGAGATCGTCGGTGACGGTTCAACAGTTCTCTCACAAATGCCGATCACCGGAACAGCAGTTGCCAAGGGCGGAACAGTCGTATTGTATACGAGCAAAACATCGCCGGAGCCTGTTCAGGTTCCTTCGGTCATCAACTGTACGCTTGCCGAGGCAAATCAGATCCTTACCGAGGCAAAACTCAATTATGTATCAAAGGGTTCGCTGCATGAAGATGCAAAGGTACTGATGCAGAGCGAACCTGCCGGCAGCACGGTCGAACCGTGGACAGTCATCACTTTGGATGTCGGTCATAATGAAGATGCCGGATAATTGCTGATATCGCTCAATCCTTTCGTTCTGCCGGACGGATGCTCCGGTATCTGTCCGGCAGAACAACTGCAATATGCAGAAGAATATGAGCATGAATATGAATGCCGGACTGCAGCAGGCAGTCTGCGAAACGGAGAACATCATGAAACTGCATTCTTTACTGGAAAATCTGAAAACGAATCTTGCCGATACGGAAATTACCGGCGTGACAGACGATACCCGCGCGCTGAAAGAAGGCATGGTATTCGTCTGTATCAGGGGCGCAAAATATGACGGGCATGATGCTGCGGAAGCGATGCTCGAAAAAGGCGCTGTTCTGGTCATCACGGAGCATTCGCTCGGTCTGGGCGACCGCGAGATCACGGTGCAGAATACGCGCCGGACTTACGGTGATCTCTGTGCCGCATGGTACGGACATCCGGAGCGCAAAATGCGGTTTGTCGGCGTGACCGGTACGAACGGTAAGACCACGACTGCAACACTTCTCAAGGAAATGCTCCGGAAAACCGGTCAGCGTGTCGGACTGATCGGAACGGTGCAGTATGAGATCGGGGACGAGATCTTGCCTTCTCCGAATACGACACCGCTGACGGATGCATATTTTGCACTGCTTGCGAAAATGGCAGAGGCGCAGATCGAAACTGTTGTCATGGAAGTATCGTCCTTCGGACTGGAACAGTACCGCATCGGCCCGACACATTTTGCGGCGGCGGTATTCACGAATCTGACGCAGGATCATCTCGATGTTCACGGTACAATG
This sequence comes from Oscillospiraceae bacterium, assembly GCA_045628085.1. Taxonomy (GTDB): domain Bacteria; phylum Bacillota; class Clostridia; order Oscillospirales; family Ruminococcaceae; genus Firm-04. Next base: position 6,382 of record JAZQOZ010000091.1, read on the forward strand.
GAGAATTACTATCTTGCCAAGCGGATGCTGTTTGACCGCTGTGATTATGCTGTTGTCAACGCCAATGACGATTACGGCAAGCGGCTGTTCAAAGAGATCACCTGCGATAAGATCACCTATGGTGTCCGTCAGTATTCTGCGGACAGCTTCGATGCAATGGCGGATGCGGTTTCTCTTGATACCGAGGGAACAGAATTTACCCTGCATCTGCAAGGCGAAACAATACCGGTTTCCATGCGCATGACCGGAATGTTCAATGTCAGCAATGCGGTTGCGGCGATCGCAGTCGGCAGAAAGATCGGCATTCCGATGGAAACGATGAACGAGCTTCTGCTTGATTATACGGGTGTGCGCGGCAGATGCGAGGTCATACCGACAGCACTCGATTTTACGGTGATCTGCGATTATGCGCATACACCGGATGCACTGGAAAAAACACTTGCGAGTCTGCGTGAATGTACGGTCGGACGGCTGATCGCAGTCTTTGGCTGCGGCGGAAACCGTGATGCGGCAAAGCGTCCGAAAATGGCAGCCGCGGCGGCAGCGCTTGCTGATTTTGTTATGGTGACATCGGATAATCCGCGTGATGAAGATCCGCTTGCGATCATTCAGGATATCCTCGAAGGGCTGAAGGATTCCGGCGTGCCGTATCAGACCGAACCGGACAGAGCTGAGGCGATCTATCTTGCGATGAAGCAGGCAAAGACCGGCGATGTGGTTCTGCTTGCCGGCAAAGGACATGAGGATTATCAGATCATAGCAGGCGGCGTGCATCTGCACATGGATGAACGCGAACTGGTAGCGGATGCGGCAAAGCGCATCTTTGCAGAGAAATTATAACGAGAACAATTCGGAGGTTCTGTTTGATATGCCTATCTGGTTGACTTTAAGCGCAGCGGTAACAGCAGCGGTGATCGCCGCACTCGGCGGATTTATCCTGATCCCGTTCCTGCGCCGCATTCATTTCGGACAAACAATTCTCGAAGAAGGCCCGGCGTGGCACAAATCCAAGCAGGGAACACCGATCATGGGCGGATTCCTGTTTATTGTCGGCAGTATCGCGGCGACTGCGATCGGCTATACGGTCTGGCGGCTGCGGGGCGGTCCCGACCTGACAAGCGCCGACACCACGACACACGCGATCCGTCTGCTGGCAGTCATGCTGTTTTCGCTGCTTTATTCGGGCGCGTGCGGCTTCACGGATGATTTCATCAAGGCGGTGAAGAAACGCAATGAGGGACTGAATCCGAAGCAGAAAATTATTTTTCAGGTTGTATTTTGTGCAGCATTTCTGGCAATAATGTATGCGCTCGGCGATCACGAAACAACGATTGACTTTTTGCTGTTCAAGCTGAATCTCGGTATTCTCTATTATCCGGTGATGCTGCTGTTCATGATCTATATGATCAATGCAGTCAACCTGACGGACGGTGTTGACGGACTTTGCGGTTCGGTGACAGTTGTTTCGATGCTCTGCATGACGATCCTCTGTGCGGCTTGCGGCGAACTGGAGCTTTCGCTTTATGCCATTACGATTGCAGGCGGCTGCATCGGATTCCTTGTCTGGAATCTGCATCCGGCAAAATGCTTTATGGGCGATACGGGTTCGATGTATCTCGGCGGCGCATTTGCAGCGCTCGGTGTTGCGTGCAGAATGCATCTGCTGCTTGTCATTGTCGGCATTGTCTATGTACTGGATGCACTGAGCGTTGTCATTCAGACGCTGTACTTCAAATATACAAGAAAAAAATACGGTGAGGGACGCCGCATCTTCAAAATGTCCCCGATCCATCATCATTTTGAACTTTGCAAATGGAGCGAATACAAGATCGTTCTTGTATTTTCGCTGTTCGGGCTTGTATTCGGCGTCCTTGCCGCAGCAACCCGACTGTAAACTGCCGAATCTGAAAAGGAGCTGATCGAAACATGGCAGCTGGTACAACAAAACAGCTTCGAGCGCGAACAAGACCTGCCGGACGGGGCAAGCGCCTGATAGACAATGATCTGGACGGTGTTCTGCTCGGAACGGTCATTGCGCTGCTTGTCATCGGGATACTGATGATGTTTTCGGCTTCTTATCCGGCGGCGATCGAGGACGGATTAAGCGGCACATATTATGCAAGACGACAGCTGATATTTGCCGGAATCGGTCTGGTTGTAATGGGTGTTCTGAGTGTCGTGCCGTATCAGTTTTTTGAAAAGCTGTGGGTATCGGGAACGGCGTTTGTAGTTGCATTTCTCATGCTGATACTGGTTCTGATACCGGGTATCGGCTCGAAGCAGGGAACGTTTGCACGCCGCTGGATCGCGATCGGCGGAAGCGGCGGACCGACCTTTCAGCCTTCGGAGCTGATGAAAATTGCGATCGTTCTGTTTTTTGCGACACTGATCGTCCGCAATGAGCATCGCATGAAAACTTTCTGGTACGGCATTGTTCCGTATATGCTGATGCTTGGCGCAGTTGCCGGACTGATGATGTGTGAGCCGCATATCTCCGGTACGCTGATCATTGCGGCACTTGCCCTGACGCTGATTTTCGTCGGCGGTGCAAGACCGCTGCATTTCGGCATCATGATCGTGATCGGTGTTGTGGCACTTGCAGCCGTCATCCTGTTCCTGATGTACAGCAGGGGACTGGGCTATTTTGAGGAACGTATCCTCTCGTGGATCAATCCGTTTGATCCGCAGTATATGCAGGATGAAACATGGCAGACCTGTCAGTCACTCATAGCGATCGGTTCGGGCGGAATGTTCGGTCTCGGACTCGGCGCATCGCGTCAGAAGTATCAGTATCTGCCGGAAGCACAGAATGACTTTGTATTTGCGATCCTCTGCGAAGAATTCGGATTTGTCGGCGCAGTAACGGTGATCCTGCTGTTCTGTCTGCTGATCTTCCGAGGATTTTATATCGCAGCAAAGGCGAAGGATAAATTCGGAAGTCTGGTCGCAGTCGGATTTACCATGCATATCGGAATGCAGGCATTGCTGAATATTGCCGTTGTCAGCAATGCGATCCCGAATACGGGCATATCGCTGCCGTTCTTCTCATACGGCGGAACGGCACTGTTGATGCAGCTTGCGGAAATGGGTGTTCTCCTGAGTATTTCCAGACAGGCAAAGCTGAAATGAATTCATGCGGAAGGGGGTGCCGGTGACGGAAGTGCTTGATCTTTATGACAGTACGGGGACGTATGTCTGCGGAACTGTTGAACGCGGAACGGCTGCACCGTCCGGCACGTTCCTGATGCTGACCGCAGTCATGACACTGCGGAGTGACGGCAGGTTTCTCATGACGCATCGTGCATCTGCGAAAAAATATGCAGGACGCTGGGAGATCACCGGAGGCTGCGTCAGATCCGGTGAAACGCCGTTGCAGGGAGCGGTACGGGAACTGTATGAGGAAACCGGCATCCGTGCGGATGAACAGGAGCTTACCCTCTGCGGAACATTCCGGCGTGCCGGATACATACACAATTTTTATCTGCTGAAACGGGATGTACCGGATCACGTTCTGCGGATGCAGCCGGGCGAAACGGATGCATATCGCTGGGTGACAACAGACGAATATCTGACACTGACAGCGGCACATCAGACCATACCGCAGCATACGACACTGATCGCTGCCGCATACGGAAAATATATCGGACTTCCGAAACAGGAGTGAACAGTATCCGGCGCATCGGCGATCATATTCTGATGCATCATAGAATCAAAAAGACAGGTGACCATTTATGAAATATCTGATTTCCTGCGGCGGAACGGGCGGACATATCAACCCCGGACTTGCTATTGCAGGCATTATCGCAGATCATGATAAAGAGGCGGAATTTTTGTTTGTCGGAACGCCGGACGGCATGGAAGCAACGCTTGTTCCGGCAGCCGGATACCGCATGGAATATGTGCAGTCAGCAGGCTTTCAGCGCAGTTTCAGTCCGGAGAATATCAAGCGGAATCTGAAAGCCGCAGGCTATCTGATGACGGCAGGCGGACACGCAAAAAAGATCGTCCGCGATTTTCAGCCGTGTCTTGCGATCGGAACGGGCGGTTACGCATCCGGTCCGGTGATCCGTGCGGCACAGCAGCTTGGAATCCCGACTGCCGTACATGAACAGAATGCATTTCCGGGCGTGACGAATAAGCTGCTTGCAAAGAAAGCGAAAGCCGTCATGGTGACGTTTGCCGAAGCAGAGAAATATTTTCCGCAGGGCGCAAATGTCGTGATGACAGGACTTCCCGTTCGCGGCAGCATGACAAAAATCAACAGAGAACAGGCTCGCAGTCAGCTTGGATTCCGTGACGGAATGCTGATCGTGTCGTTCGGCGGCAGTCAAGGCGCAAAATGTCTGAATGATTTGATGCCGGAGCTGATGCAGTGGCATCTGGAATCGGATATGCAGATCAATCATATCCATGCTTACGGCAAACACGGCAGGGACACCATGCCGGACGAGCTGAAAAAGCGCGGCATTGCAGATGATAAGCGACTGCGCGTGACCGAATACATACATGATATGGATGTCTGTCTTGCGGCGGCGGATCTGGTTATCAGCCGTGCCGGTGCATCGACTTTGAGTGAACTGGAAGCGGTCGGCAGAGCATCCGTTCTGATCCCGTATCCGGCGGCGGCAGAGAATCACCAGTATTACAATGCGATGGTGCTCGGCAAGGCTGGGGCGGCAGTTGTCATCGAACAGAAAGACCTGACCGCGGAAAAAATGAAACAGCATATCGAAGAATTGTACCGTGATCCGGAGAAACGGCAGGCGATGCATCAGCGTGCAGGCGCATTGTTCCTGACCGATACGAATGACCGTATCTGGCAGGCGATCGAGGGCATCCGACAGAAGTGAACGCAGCCGAATGCGGCTGATCTGCACAGAAGCAATAAAATCTGCATAACCTAAAGACAAACGGCGGATTCCGCCGACGCTTTGAGGTGATGCAATATGACAGAGGAAATACTGAAGATCTCCGGCGGCAGACCGCTGCATGGAGAAATTGCCGTTCAGGGCGCAAAAAACAGCGCACTTCCGCTGATGGCGGCAGCACTGTTGTGTAACGGAGAAACGGTCCTGACGAATGTGCCGCAGCTTACGGATGTATATGCGGCGTGCAGGATCCTGAACCGGCTCGGCTGCCGTTCAACGGTTTCGGGCAATACGATCCGGATGAAACGCGAATCTGCGGAGCTGTATGAGATCCCCGATTCGGATATGCGGGCGATGCGCTCGTCGATCATGTTTCTCGGACCGCTCCTCGGCAGTATGAAGCGCTGTATTCTGACCATGCCGGGCGGCTGTGAACTCGGTCCGCGTCCGATCAATCTGCATCTGGATGCGATGCGTGCCATGAGCGTGCGCATACGGGAATATGCCGGCAGGATATTCTGTACGGCGGAGAAACTGTCCGGTGCGGATATTCATCTGCCGATCCCGTCCGTCGGTGTGACGGAAAATGTTATGATGGCAGCCGTATGTGCAGAAGGGGAAACCGTTCTGACGAATGCGGCGTGTGAACCGGAGATCATTGATCTTGCGAATTTTCTGAATCAATGCGGCGCAAAGATCAGGGGTGCCGGAACGAATACGGTCGTCGTTTGCGGCGGCACGAAGCTTCAAGGAACGGAATACCGCGTGATGCCCGACCGCATTGCGGCGATGAGTTATCTTTGTGCAGGCGCGGCGGCAGGCGGTGAGATCTGTCTGACAGGCGCAGTACCGGATGATATGAAAATTTGTCTTGATGTACTGGAGCAGGCAGGCTGCCGGATCGGTATCTGCGGCGACAGGATCTTTCTTGACAGGACAGCGCCCCTGCGCAGTATCAGCTACATACGGACCATGCCGTATCCGGGATTTCCAACGGATGCACAGGCATTGATCTCGGCGGTGCTGTGTACGGCAAAAGGCACGAGTATGCTGGAAGAAACCGTCTTTGAGAATCGCTTCAAACACATGGGAGAACTGGCACGAATGGGTGCAGATATCCGTGTATCCGGCAGAACGGCTGTGATAACGGGTGTCCGTTCGCTGCATGGTGCTTCGGTTGAGGCAATGGACCTGCGCGGCGGTGCGGCACTTGCGGCAGCGGCGGCAGGTGCAGAAGGCATCACATATCTGTCAGGGCTGCATCATCTCGACCGCGGCTATGAACATTTTGCAGACACTTTCAACAGTCTCGGCATCCGAACGGAACGCGGAGAGTTTTCAGCCTTAGAGCGCACATTTTCCGGTGTGAAATCCGGAAAATGTTGAAAACTTGGTTGAAAAAGTGAAAAACTTTTCAGGAAACAGGGGAAAACGCCCTGTTTTCGCCTGAGTTCGGCATTTGTGTGTTGAAAACTCTGTTGAATTTGTGGGAAAACCACGCTGATACGTCAGCGAGGTTTTTTCAAAATAAACAGTCCAAAAGAGCAATATTATTATATAAATTCGGGAGAGGAGTGAGAGCCGGTGCAGGAAGTCGTCAAGCAGAATGTCAGACGGCAGCGCAGCAGTAAGCGGCGGCGGCGCAGGACACGCAGTCACAGGGCATATATTTTGCTTGTTATTGTACTTGTGATCGGTCTTGCGGCAGCACTTTCCATGACGCTGTTTTTCAATATATCTGAGATCGTTGTCAACAATGAAACGGATACGCCGGATGAACAGATCGTGGAACTAAGCGGCATCCGGTATCAGGATAATCTGATCCGTCTGGATACGATCATCGCGGCGGAGCGTGTTCGCGCAAATGTCGTATATGCTGAGAAAGTCACGGTAAAACGGCATTTTCCGTCAACTGTCGAGATCACGGTCGAAAAGGCAGTTCCGGTCGCAAATATCACGCAGAGTTACGGATATCTGCTTGTCAGCTCGTCCAACCGCGTATTGGAGGAACTGAAGGAAGATCCTTATCCCGGACTCATCATCATCTCCGGCTATAATCCGGCGGAAGGTTCGATCGGCATGGTTCTGCGGTCTGAGGATGAAAAGCGCGACAATATCCTCAAAACGCTGACATCGGCAGTTTCCGAATGCGGCAATCCGCTGATCTGGTCGCTGGATATGGCAGATCAGAGCGACATTCTCGTTTATATCGGCAATAATGCGGTCTTTCATCTCGGCAGTTCAAATGATGCGGTATATAAGCTGAATCTTGCACTGGATGTTTTTGAACGGCTGAATAAACTGAACGCATCCAAAAAATATAAACTCACGATGATAGGCAATAATCAGATATCCGTGCTTCCGCAGGAAAATATCGAAAATCCGGTGACTGCACCTGCATGGCTCAGTACCCTCGTGCAGACAGCGATGCCGGAAACCACTGAGATACAGACGACGACTACGTCAACTGCCATAGAATGACATAAATTTCTAAGGAAATATTCGTCAAAATAAACAAAATGAGAAAATCCGCTTGCAATCATACCAAAACTGTGCTAAAATAACTATATGTTTGTAGGCGGCTCTCCCGAGCGGAACTTGGGCTGTCGAAATGGAGGAACTTTGATGACTGATTTTGTATATGAAGATTCATTCGATCCGCAGGTGAATATTAAAGTTGTCGGTGTCGGCGGCGGCGGCGGAAATGCGCTGGACTGCATGGTGCAGGCTGATGTGAAGAACATCGAGTATATTGCAGTGAATACCGATGCAAAGGCACTGCTCAATTCAAAAGCACCGACAAGAATCCAGATCGGCGCAAAGCTGACAAAGGGCAGAGGCGCAGGCAACCGTCCGGAAGTCGGCAGACAGTCCGCAGAAGAAAACCGCGATGAGATCAGCAATGCACTCAAGGGCGCAGACATGATCTTCATTACCGCAGGTATGGGCGGCGGTACCGGTACCGGTGCTGCACCGGTCGTTGCGCAGATCGCACAGGAACTCGGGATCCTGACGGTCGCTGTTGTCACAAAGCCGTTCGCTTTTGAGCGCGAGCAGAAAATGGCACAGGCAGAGCGCGGTATCGAAACACTGAAAAAATATGTAGATTCGCTTGTCATTATTCCGAATGAGCGTCTGCTCGTCGGTCTTGATAAGCCGCTGACCATGCGCCAGAGCTTTGCAATGGCGGATGATGTGCTGAAAACCGGTGTGAAGTCGATCTCCGATCTGATCGTTGAGGACGGCTATATCAACCTTGACTTCGCGGATGTTTCCACGATCATGAAGGGTGCAGGATATGCACACATGGCGATCGGTCACGGCGGCGGCAAGAATAAGGCGGATGAGGCGGCAACTGCCGTTATCTCCAGCCCGCTGCTCGAAACCTCGATCGCAGGAGCAAAGCGTCTGCTCATCAATATCGCAATGAGCGAGGACGTTCTCTCTGCTGAGGTCGATGCTGCAACGCAGAAGATCACCGAAACCGCAGCGCCCGGCGTTGAGGTCATCCTCGGTACTGCGTTCAAGGAAGACATGAGCGATGAAATGGTGATCACTGTTATCGCTGCCGGTTATGAGGACAAGACTCCGGATACGATCGACGATGTTCCGCTGCCTGCTGAGAAAAAACGCAAGGAGCCGATCGAGGTCAAGAATCCGCTTGTGGATAATTTTGCGTCCGTTGAGCCGAGAAAGCCTTCGCAGCAGCGTCAGTCTGCGGCTATTCCGCGTTTGGATGATGACGATGATCTTTCGGAGATTTTCAAGATCCTTGATAAAAAATAAGATGCATAAACAGACTGTTTCGGCAGTCTGTTTTCTTTTCATCATGGTTCAAAGAACAGTCAAAATCGTCAAAAAACCGCCTAAAACCAAGTGAAACGATGCTTGATGCATTCAACTTTTGTCGATTGTTCCGGAATTTTGCAAGGATAATTGGTGAAATTGCACGAAAATCGGCCGCATATTTCTACATCAAACAGCTTGCAAAAAATGCGAAAATATGTTATCATATACTATGTACTACTTGAGGGATATGATATTTCGGCTGCTGCTGATGATGCTGTGTCCGCGAACAGCGCTGATTAGTGCAGTTTGCATATCCCACACCCGTGCATTATCTTTTTATTGCGGAGGATTGGAGCGTAATTTATGGATCAGACGAATTATTTGAGAACCACGAAAATCGGTGGCGGTTTTGTGAAGGAAGATGTTCTGAGTTATGTCGATGAACTGAATTCCCAGATTTTTGCTTTGCAGGAAGAGCGCGACGAATGGAAAAAGAAAGCGCAGTCCGGCGGCAGTGCCAACGATGATGCGAAAGCCGAATATGAAGCTGAACTCTCCCGTCTTCGCGGTGAACTTGGCACAACGAAGAATCAGCTCCGTGCTGCTCAGGATGAACTGAAAAACCGCCCTGTCATTGACGGCAGCGGCGCAGGTGTTATCTCTGAGGATGCTTATGCAGCAGTGCAGCAGGAAGTTGTTGATGCGAAAGCTGACCTTGCGTCCGTTCAGGCTGAACTTGAACTTGCGCAGGAAGAACAGAATGAATTGAATAATACCATTACAGAGCTTGAAAGCCGCCTTACTACTTTGAATGAGGATAACGAAACTCTGCGCCGTGACCTTGAAAATGCTGCTGCGCAGGCGCTTTCCGGTGAAGGCTCTGAAGAAGCTGCAATGCAGATCGCTGCATTCCAGGAGAAAATCAGTGAAAATGCTGCCACGATCGAATCGCTGGAAGCACGTATCGCTGAATCCGAAGCCGAGGCAGAACAGCTTCGCTCCGAACTTGAGAATAAGAATGCGATGATCGAGGAAAGCGCCGGCCTTTCAAGTGAGGCTGATCTCCAGAAACTCGCTGAATATGAAGCTGTCATTTCCGAACAGAGCAGCAGTCTTGCTGAAAAGGATCGTGAGCTTGAACAGCTCCGTCAGGAAAATGCCGATCTCAAGGAGAACGGCAATGATACCGGCTTTGACATGAGTGCGCTCTTTATGGAAGCACAGATGACTGCAAAGAAGGTCGCTTCTGAAGCAAACAAGAAGGCAAATGCAATCACAACCGATGCTGAGGAAAAGGCAGCAAAAGTGATCGCTGATGCAAATGCACAGGCTGAGCAGACCATCGCCGATGCGAATGCACAGGCTGAACAGACCATCGCTGATGCGAATAAGCAGGCGGATGAAACGATCAGCAATGCAAATGCAGAAGCTGAGAAGAAACTCAATGATGCTGATGCACAGGCAATTAAAACTGTCGCAGATGCGGAAGAATCCGTTCGTGCATCCATTGACGAGGCTGAGCGCAGAACAAAGACAACGACTGAAACTGCAAGAACAGTCCGCGCACTGCTCCGCAGTGAGATCGACAGCGTTTCCAAGAAGTTCAATGAGATCTCTCTTGTACTGGAAAATCTGTCCGGTCAGGCAGGCAGCCGTCTTTCTGAGGCGAAGAATGTCATCTCTGAGGCACGTTCCACTGTCGGTGATGATGACGATGTTCCGAGCTTCGAGAGCTTTGATGATGTCGTTTCCAAGTCCTTTGAAAGAGTCGGCAAGAATGACTTCAGCTTTGAAGATCTTGCTGAGAGTGCCGGTGAAAACGGCATTGGCTGGAACTAATGGAATATATTTGTAATGTAACAGATTTGCCGGCAATGGTGCGGGAGCAGTCGCTTCTGCACGCCGGTGATCGCGTGATACTTTCCGGAACAGTCTATACATCGCGTGATGCGGCACATAAGCGGCTGACGGCAGCCATGCAGGCGGACGGTGTGCAGGCACTTCCGTTTCCGCTGAAAGATGCTGTGATCTACTATGCCGGCCCGACTGCTGCGCCCCCAGGTCGTCCGATCGGAGCGTGCGGTCCGACGACTTCAGGCAGAATGGATCCCTATGCACCGATGCTTTTGGATGCTGGTCTGCTTGCCATGATCGGCAAGGGCGAGCGTTCACAGGCTGTCTGTGATGCGATCGTGCGGAATCATGCAGTCTATTTCTGTGCTGTCGGCGGCGCAGGTGCGCTTGCTGCAGCACATATCACGGAATGTGAAGTGATTGCTTATGATGATCTGGGCTGTGAATCCGTCAAGCGTCTGGAGCTCAAGGATTTTCCGCTGCTTGTTGCAATAGATTCTCAGGGCGGAAATCTGTTCCGTGACGGCAGAAACCAGTATTCTGTTTCTGCGGATTTGGTTTAATTACCAAATTAAGGTGTTGAAAGCTGTTGATTATGCCGTTTTCATTTAATCGGAGTGAAAAATGCTTGACAAACCGGCGGCTTTCGGTTATCATGATATTGGTCATTCTCTGCGGTGTACGGTTCTGCGTATACTGCGGATCTGACAGGTACGGCATTGCTCGTACCGGTGCTTGTTTGGTGTGAGGAGGCTTTTCTGCATGGGCAATTTGCCGGTTGACAGGCTTTCTTCAATGTCGGATGAAGCATTGGTTTCCTATTGTGCGGATGAGCCGCAGGCGTTTGAGGTTCTTTTGGAACGATACCGTTCAACGGTCGTAAGCATGGCACGGTCATTTGCCGCAAATCCGGCAGATGTCGAGGATTATGCACAGGAAGGAATGCTCGGACTGCTTGCTGCTGCAACATCCTATTCACAGGGGAAAGCGGCAGGATTTCGTACCTATGCGGTCATTTGCATTCGCAATCGGATGCGCAATATTTCAAAAATGGAGCGAACTGCATCCCGTTCTGCTGTTTCAGCGGATATTTCTCTGGATGATCCGGAGAATTGTATCAGCGATACGCTCGCAGATGAAACGGATACACCGGAGCAGGCGTTTTTTGAAAAAGAGCGTATTTCTGAGCTTTATGCGAAACTCGCAGATGTCCTCAGCAAACAGGAACGTGAGATCTTCTGGCTTTCGGTCAGCGGTCTGTCCTATGATGAGATCGCCCAAAGACTCCAGATCGAGTTCAAAAGCGTCGATAACGCGATTCAGCGTGCCCGACGCAAGCTCCGCGCCGTAGGGAGCAGTAATTTTACGGCAGCACGCAGCTCCGCAGAACAGGAGTGAGCGGCTCCGTGCAGTCCGGCAGACTGTCCCCGAATGAGAAGCGGGAAATCTTCTCCAATTTATCATGACCCGGCAGCATTTCTTCCAGCGCGTGCAAGTTATTTCACCTGCAACCCGATATCGCTTCAAAGCATCGCCGCAGGCGGTACATGAGCAACAGTGATGGGGTATTCCGTCGAGGTCCAAATTTCAAGAATCGAGGATAATTCAAATGTACGAAGACAGAACCTTAGTATGCAACGAGTGCGGACAGGAGTTCGTATTCACCGCCGGCGAGCAGGAGTTTTATGCTGAGAAAGGCTTTGCAAACGATCCGAAGAAGTGCAAGGCTTGCCGTGACGCAAGAAAGAATGCCGGTAAGACCGAGCGCGAGTATTTCACTGCTACCTGCGCAAACTGCGGCAAGGAAGCACAGGTTCCGTTCCGTCCGCGTGAGGATCGCCCTGTTTATTGCAGCGAGTGCTACGCACAGCTCAAGAACCAGCAGTAATTAGAAACGGCAGGGCGCGGCTTGTCCGCGCCCTCTTTATTTGAAAGGAAGATTCCAATGGACATTACAAAGGATTCCGTGATCGGCGATATTCTGGATGCCGATCCGTCTACCGCGCCTTTTTTCCTTGAAATGGGAATGCACTGCCTCGGCTGTCCCGCATCACGCGGCGAGTCGCTTGCAGAGGCCTGCGCGGTTCACGGTGTCAGCGCGGATGAGCTTGTTGAAAAGCTCAAGGCACATTTCGCACAGTGATGTTGAAATATAGCCGCCGGTCTTCTCTCCGGCGGCTGCCGTTTTGTCTGCCGTGTGCAGCCTGTGCCGCTGAGATAAATAATATAAAGAACAGGAGCCAACTTCATGAACCGTAAGGAACTCAATGAGATCCGGAATCATTTTAATCCGGAAGCGAAATATTTTACAATGGAGCGTGTACTGACCGCATTTGTGGATACGCAGCGGAATGTCCGCGGTGTAAATATCCGCAATGCGTCGAGTATCGCAGCACCGGAAAGTCAGATCCTCTATGACACCATGAAAAAGGTGCTGAATGTCAATCTTGGTAAGCAAAGCTCTGAATTGCCGTTCCGTGAGCATGCTTACAGTGAGGACGGCGCGCAGTCCCGCCTTGCCGGATTGCTTCAATCTGAACTGAAACAGGAAGATGTTGCTTTGTCATTTCTCGGCGCTCTTGCCGAACAGGTCGATTCCGATGCGCCGTATGCCGTTCTGCTTGCGTATTGTCAGTACAATCCGCCGCGCAAGAATAAAATGGACGAGCTGGAAACGGATTTTACCGATCAGGTGTTCCGCTATCTGGTTGCGGCACTCTGCCCGATCGCCAAAACAGAGGGTGTTCTCGTTTATAATCAGTTTGACGATGAGATTCTGCGGCAGGAGAATCCGAATGCGGTCATCAGCAAAGCACCGGCTGACGGATTTTTCTATCCGGTATTTTCTGATCGTGCAACAGATGTGCATCATGTTTTGTACTATACGAAAACGCCGAATACGCCGAATGAAAACCTCATAGATGCGTTCCTTGAATGCGATGTGGAAACAACTGTTGAGGAAGATCAGGCGGATATGAAGCAGGTGCTTGGTTCGTTGCTCGGAGACGATCTGACTTATGAGACCGTGACTGCTGTCAACGAAAAGCTGACCGAGATCGTTGCGAAAAACAAGACGGATGATTCTCCGACAGAGGTGACGGGACGCATTCTGCACCGGATGCTTTCCGAAGCCGGCGTGCCGGAAGAAAAGCTTGTTGATACGGAAAAAGTATTTGAGGAACACGTTGAAACATCGCTGAAGCCGGAACGTCTGGTTTCATCGAAAACGGTCATCAAAACGCCGGAGATCGTTGTCAATGTGAAGAATCAGGCAAAGGATAAGGTGCGGCTTGATAAGATCAACGGGCGGCACTGCATGGTCATTGAACTGGACGATGCGCTGATCGAAGTCAATGGCTATGATCTGAAAGTACCCGGCGTGCTTGATCCCGATTCACCTGCACCGTGGGATGCTTAAATTTCGTTTGGATCGTGAAAAGAATGAGGATTCG
>JAZQOZ010000092.1:0-19730 GCA_045628085.1 Oscillospiraceae bacterium
TACGATCAATTCAAAGTCCGGCGAAACTGTATCTGTAATAGAGTACAATGATGTGCAGTACACGCTGTATGAGATCTCTCAGGAGTTTGATATTGACTGCACATCTGCTCGGAATACATACGGGAAAGCTACATATAAGCAAGTAAAGACTGCCAAAATGCTCGCAACTGCGTTCAATTTGGAATATCCGGATTTTGATGACTACGATGAAACAGCTGCGTTTATCGGGGAATATCTGCCGCAATATAATGAGCAGAAGCGGTCTCAGTCTCCGAAACTGCACAATCTGGATGCTAAGCGAGCTATCTCCGCGCTTGCTGACGGTCGGCTCAAGGATCTGTACCGTCTGTTTGCCATGCGCAAAGGCGGAGACTGCTGCCGCGAATATGCGTTGTTCCTCTGCCGTGTGTGGATGCTCGAATTGACCGGCGATCCGGAACTTGCAAAGGCTGAAATGCTGCGCCTGAATGCGTCAATGGACAAGCCATTAGAGCCGAATCATGCCATCAAATCGACCGCCAGCGCACAGAAAAAGTGGGAAACAGGCAATGGGTATCGTTACAGCACAGAAAAGATTGTGGCTGTGCTTGCTCTTTCCGATGCCGAACAAGCGGAGATGCTGTATCTGCGTGTATCGCCTGAAAGTCAGCAGATACGAAGAAAAAAGAGCAATCGGAATGCCTATCTCCGCAAACTTGAATCCTGCGGTAAGTCTACGAAGATTGTGGCTGTTGAGCAGCGCCGCATTATGATGCGGCTGATGCTCGCTGACGGCTGTACGATGCAGGAAATATGCGAGAAACTTGGAATCTCTGAGCGTACATATGCAAGGGATAAGGCTGCGATTGCTGCGCAGCCAGAAGTACACGAAACAAATTCTGATGAAACCGCATCTGCCATGGACGAAGCGGCTGTGCTTGGTGCGCCGAAAAATCAGGAGAGAAAGCCAGAACACCAGATCGTATCAAGTTTGAAAATGATGCGCCAGGCTTTACTGCCAAAAATTCAGTCCATAAATTATACGAAATCTTTGATTTCTGCTCGTTTCGACTCTGCGTTTCTTGCTTGGTGGGCTTTGCTGTTTGGTGCGGTCTGATTTGCCGTTGTCTTCGGGGCGCGTCCCGTTTGTCGGTGTCGCTGTCATCGGCGGCGGCTCTCTCTTTATTGCTTTTTACCCTCGGCTTTTGTTGGTTAGCGATAAAGAATAGTGTCTTTATTGGTGCTTGACAAAAAGCCTATTCTGTGCTATAATATACTTGTGATCCGGAGATGCTTCGGTTCATCAGACAATTCATTCATTGCCGGGCTTCCGGCGGAAAGGTGGTTTTTCATGTATCGACTCTGTTTTCTGAATAACAAAGGGGGAGTCGGGAAGACTTCTTCTGCGTATCAGATCGCTGCGATTCTTGCTGATCGTGGTTTGCGGACGTTGCTTGTTGATCTTGACGGGCAGGGTAATCTTTCCTCGACTGCGCTTGCAAATTCTGATGCGGCTGATGCTACGATTTATGATGTGTTTTATCATGGCGCGGATCCGGCTTCGGCAGTTCGTCCGGTGCAGTATGCATCTCGTGGTTGTCGCAATGCTTCGGAGCATGGCTTGTTTTGCATGAGCGGTGATTCTCGGATGTATGAGGATTCTGCTTTTGATGTTGAACAGTCCGCTTTGGATGTTCTCAATGCTTATTTTGAGTCTTACGATGCTGTGATCGTTGACATGCCACCGAGCCGGTTGAATGCTGCTGCTGTTGGTTGCCATTTGGCTCCGAATATCGTTGTTCCGATGTCGAGTAGCGACCTTTATGCGATTGACGGATATTCTGCTCTTGAACAGGCTGTTGCTGATACCGGTACGAAAGCAAAGATCATTGGCGTGTTTGCTACGCTTTACCAGAAGCGAACTGTTAATGATTTTGTTTGTGACAGTATGCAGGAAGCAGTCGGAGATTTGCTGTTCGATACACGGATCCCGTACAGTTCTCAGGTTCAGATTTCTGCGATCAATGGCAGACCGCTGATTGTTGGAGCGTCTTCCGAAAAAGCCACACACGCATTTGCTGCGTTGACTGATGAAATTATCGAGCGCTTGAGCTGAAAGGAGTTTATACATGAAACTGGATAAGAAATCTAATGCAGCGGCGAAGTCGGTTGCTGCTGCCAAGGAAGCAAACAAGAATAATAAAACTGCGTTTGTCAAGATGATTTCCAATGACGATCTTCTTGACAATCCGAAGAATGCAGAGGACATTACCTATACTGCGGATCTGGAAGCGTCGATCCAGGAGATCGGCTTTGTTGATCCGATTGAAGTTACTCCGTTTGGTGCGCCGGAAGGAAAGTACATGATCGTCAGCGGTCATCGTCGCCGTGCTTCTGGTGTGAAGCTCGGATATACCGAATTCCCGTGCCTTGTGCATGACTTTCAGAGTGACGCAGAGGTTGAGAATTGGCTTCTCTATCTTAACAATTACCGTGATTCTTCAAAGGATCCGCTGCTCTACATGCGCCGTTGTCAGGCTGTGAAAGCCTATCTTGAAGAGACAGGATTCAAAGGCAATCTTCATGAAGAGATTGCTCGGAGACTTGGTATTTCACGAAAAACTGTCTTCGATTACCTTGCTCTTGGCAAGCTGATTGAGCCGATTCAGCTGCTTGTGAAAGCCGGTTTGGGTAGATCGAATGTTCAGCCGGTGGCGCAGTTTGATCCGGACGATCAGGCTCAGATCTATGAGATTATGCAGGATGCTCAGTCTCAGGATGTTGAGCTGACTCGTACTCTCCTGAAACAGATCTGTGACAGCTACACGGACGGAAAACGTACTTGGGCTGAGATCAACGCCGCACAGCCGCATCGAATCGAGCGTGATGCGATTGACGATACTGCGCCGGATCCTGAATTTGCCGGACTCGGTGTGAAACAGGCTTTCCTGAAACCGGAGTCTGCTTCGGACGATAAAGAAAAGGATCGGAATGACGAGGTTCGCCGTCAGTTTGATCCGATTGCTGCGGAACAGGATAAAATGGATCAGCAGCGAAATTCCTATCTTGCTTCTGTTAATAAGGAGCCTTTGAAGTGGGACGGAAAGAGCAATATTGAGCTGATGACTTTTGCTTTCAGAAGATACTTTAATTCTGATGATTTTGAATCCGCTGAAAATATGAGTGTTCCGGATTTGACAACGGCAATTCGCAAGAATCACAGAACTCATGGGGGGAGTTTTGATTACAAAGCAGACGATACTACTTATTGTATCTTTGTTGACGGTAACTCTGACAAACTCGTGATTCGGTTTAATACGCTTGAGGATTGGGAAGATACTTCCTATTCCCTGACTTGGCTTTCTGCCGCAAAGTTCCTGAAAGCGCTTGCTGCAACGGATGCTGATACTTCTGTTTCTGAGCCGGACGAGTTCTGTGAGCAGTTCGATGATGAAGATGCTTTTAAGAAAATTGCACTTGGCTATATGGTTGCAGCACTTGATGCAATGCAGCTTGCTGAGGATGTCATTCAGGCAGCAAAGGCAGAAATGCTCGATCAGTTTGAGGAACTGGATGCTGCGGAAGCAAGAGAGTTTGCAAGCAAATACTGAGTTTTGAATATGGCAATAGAGTGTAGATGTCTGCACTCTATTTGCCGTATGTGAGGTAAATGATGAAGAGAATCAATGTAATGATAAATACGGATCTGTACCGTGACTATCATGCGCTTTGCAACCGTGCCGGTCATCCGTCGCATACTATGCTGCGGTGCTTTGCTTTGTTAGTGCTGCATGACAGCCAGTATTGGATCAGCAAGATTGCTCCGTTTTGTTCAACTAAGGACGGTGTACGAAAGGAAATTCGTCATTTTTCATTGAATGAGGACATTTATAAAGAACTGCTGACTGTACTGAACGAGAATCAGCTATCGGTTTCAGCGTTTTTCAGAGGATGCATTTGTTATTATCTTTCTGCGCCTGACTCTACGATTCCGGAACTGAATGAGTGCATCAAAGTTCTGAATGTACCGGAAGTAGAACCGAAAGCAACGAAGGAACAATATGCAAGTACGAGCCGACCGCAAGTTCGAGTCAGTAAAGAAATGATTGATGCACTTCATTCGTACTGTGAACAGCATGAATTGAAATATCACGCTTTGCTTATGCTGTATGTCAAGGCTGTCAACCGCGATCCGACAGTTCTGAATCGGTTTAACAGCACTTTGAAAGAAGCGAAATTTAACAAGCGGTTGCTGATCCCTTGCAAGGAGATGAACGAATGGCAGACCTTCAAGAATGCTGTTGCTAAGCAAGGCATGTTTGCTTCAATCGCTATCCGACGCTTTCTCGCTACTATTGTTATGAATCCTGATTTTGATTATCATGATTTGGAGTGATTTACATGCGTGAACATGAAAGCTCGGTTGAACTGAGATGCAGAGAAGTAGATCCTGAGATGAAGACATTTGAAGTTGGAAAGATATATTCGGAGTATGCAATTCACCGTGATGAATGTGCGGCGGCATTTGGTGAAAACGGTCTTTCTTTACTGCTTTTGCTTTCTGATCCGACGGCTGATGAACTCTCTGAGGTTGGCGCTGGTTCAGCCGGGACACTTTATTTTTCAGATTTCTCTGGTATTGGTTGTCTGATTGCTGATCTTGGACGTATGTCCTTTGATTTTCCGATACATCCATTTTTGAACGTCTACACTAAAACTAAGGATTTTAAGCGCTGTTTCCGGGACAAGCGAATGCCGCTCAATATTCTGTTATTTGATTCTGATACCGGAAAGTTGCTGCGAATTCGTAAATGCCGGTGTACGAGCGATTTCTCAATGAAATTTATCAAGTGGCTTGAGGAAATGTCGGAATCCACGCTTGATATTGAAGAAATCAAGCGACTGTATGCTGCATACTGTTCTGATTTTTCCCGGACGGACATCATCAAGATGTCCATTAGAGGTCAAATCGAACTGAATTAAGGAAAGGGGTGTTCTGTGTGTTAGGTTATAAGGAATCGAAAGTTGCAATTCACGATAAATTTACTACGTTTCGCTTTTTCTGGTATGATGTCTTCGGAGACATGACAACTGCGATCAATTATGCATTACTTGACGCATGGAACCTTTGTGATCCTGAGATCCAGCCGGTTGTATACCGTGAGTTTTTCGATGCTATGGAAGGTGAGCAGAGGATCCGGGACTGGTATCAGATTGCACGATTTAAGGATCCGGTTATGATTGAAGCTATCGCTCATTGCCGGTTTTGTCCGGTTGATATTATCGAAGATATTGTCATGTGGCAGAAGACCGGTTTCCTTGTTCGACTGGTAAAGCGTAATCCAAACACAGATCTGACTGCTATTGCTGTTAAGGAAATTGCGCGCCGGAGTCGTGTCGAAGCTGCAAAAAAGCAAAGTAAAAAGCCGCTTTGGTGAGTCACACCGTGTGACTCTGGAAGGAGAAGAAAATGGGACGAGCGTCTGTGAAGCCGAATAAGAATCCGTTTCAGCTTGCACGCGAAGAACTTGGTTTAACACGCGAAAAAGCAAGTGAACTGTTGGAATCTATTACTCCGGAGCGCATTGAAAAGATTGAGAATGAGAAGACGATTCCTTATCCGGATGAAATTCTCGTTATGGCTGATAAATATAAGAAGCCGGAACTGTGCAATTACTATTGCTCAAATGTATGTGAAATCGGTCAAAAGTACGTTCCGGAAGTAAAGATGAAAGATCTGTCGCGTATCGTACTTGAAATGATTGCATCAATGAATCGGATGGGATCCAAGAAGGATCGACTTATCGAAATTGCTGCCGACGGCGAGATTACAAGTAGCGAGATTGATGATTTTGAAGAGATACACAAGGAACTAGGGAATATATCAATGGCGATTGATGCACTCAGACTATGGGCTGAAAAGATGAAGTCATCAGGATCAATCGACATTAACGAATAATATTGTAATGAAGCAGCTGCGTTGATTTGAAATGCAGCTGCTTTTTATTTTGTCCGTTTTTTCAAAATAGGAACACTATTTTCCCAAACTTATCATTTATTTTAATGTCCGGCTATGCTATAATGAATTCAAGAAATCAAGAAGATGCGAGAAAATCTCGCATGATGAATTATAAACTGACTTCTGATAAGGGGGATATATCATGAAAAAGCAGAATGTAGTTATGAATATCATTACAGCGGCAGCGCTGTTTGGATGTGGCTTCGCAGTTTTGGGTTGGGTGTCTGCCAAGCATCCGAAGGAAGTTGTTGCTCCGGCTGATGATCCTGCACCGCAGGTAACTCTGACAGTTGAGACTCTGGAAGAACTGATCGAACCGTGTAGCAAGCTGATTACGGCGACTGACAAGTATACCAACAAGGACACCTTAGAGAAGGATACCAAAGATCCAATCTTTAATCTGCATATTTTGGGCAGCACTGAAATCGTCCACTATTCCTATATTGGAACTATTCAGGCTGGACTGAATCTCAAGGATGTTCATTTCACTATTGACGATACAAGCAAGACCATATATGCTATGATGCCAGCTCCTACGGTTGATGATGTTGTAATTGATACTTCGAGCTTTATATTCCGAAAGGAAAAAGATGGGATCTTCACAAATATTGAGCCGGACGAGTTTGTTGCGAAACTGAATACTGATGTGGCAGAAATGAGAGATGCAGCATCGAAGTCGGACAAGGTTCTCAAGACTGCTAAGACGAGCGCAGAGGATAATCTGACCGCGATCTTGAAGCCGACGGCAGACAGCTTCGGTTATTCGATCAAGTTTGCTACGGTTTAAGATTGATAACAAAGGAGTATGACAATGACCGCAAAAGAGCGTCAGCTTGCACTTCGTCTTATTGGCGAATTAAAACGAAATCCTGAGTATGGAAAACAGTTGCAGATTGAAGTGACTGTTCCGACTAAAAAAATAAAGAAAGCTGAGAGGAGTGGTTCTATGACCTAGAGTAAATAGATGAAATATTTGGTATTGCAAATTTTGCTACCAAATGGATTAAGCGACTAATTGGAATGGAGTGATGCTTAATGAAATACATTGTTACAACAGAAAATTACCAGCATGATATATACTTCAAAATCCTTGAGAATGCTCTTGCAAAAGCCAAGCGCATTCATGATGAAACCGGTGAGAAAATGAAAGTTCTTGAAGTTGACGAAGATACAAATGTAATTTTAGAAGAACATCTTATAGGCTGATTTTCTTACTGCTTAGAAAAAGTGAGAACCAAAGAACACTAGGAGAGTTGATAAGAGTCAACTCTCCTTTTTTCTGATCCACGCCTATGGGCGCGGAAATCGCGGTGCAGCCGCGCAAAACGCGGCTGAGATCTGAACGCTGCAAGTGTGCAGCGAGCGGTAAACAGCAGCCTGAGCAATAACAGGAGAGTCACACCGTGTGACTCTCCAACAGATTGATTAAAAGCCTATGATGTGGTATAATATAGATGTAGCCAAGGTAAGGCTGCGTAAGACAAATTCATTTTAATGATAGCCGATTGAACCGGCAGAAAGGCGGTACCTATGAAAATGGATGCAAAAGACATTCAGTATGAAACCCTTGAATTACTCGGAAACACGGTTCTTTTCACATGCCTGAGAATTGACAGAGCAACCGTTCCGGACGGACTATATGCTTATGATGTCAGGCATGACGATGACTGCAACGGTATCATGTGCGAGATTGCGCCGCACGTTATGGTAAATCATTGGGGGACGGTTTTGTGTCGTGAGCCGATTGAGCTGATTCACGACGGCAGACGCTACATCACGGAAGATGATTACAGCTATCTTGGTGAAGAAGTGAGCCTGAATGCGTACATGAATTCCGAGCCGAAATTCGATGCAGAAACGATTGCAATTCGCAAGCGTGAGATTGACAAGGCAATCGCTGAAATGCAGCGCAGACTGAACCGCACAGACCTGACACCGGAACAGCGGCAGAAATTGCAAGAATCTATTGAATTTCTGCAATCCGATGATGCAGAGCATATTGAAATTACGGAAGAAGCAATGGAAGCATTCCGGCAGAAAAAGGCAAAGGGGTGTATGCAATGAAAACAGCTTATGCAGTTATCGCAGAACGATACAGCGACCTGACCTATTTTGCATCTGTTTTTCGTATCGAAGCAGGACGGAATATTTATTTTGACTGTGTTCATAACGGAGACATGGTTTCTATGACCATTTGCGAATCGAAAAAGGAAGCACAGAAAATCGCTGATAAGTAGATAGTTTGACTAATATTGCCATGATAGAGAGAGTTGAGGACATCAGCTCTCTTTTTTGTTGCTATAGCCGCGCCTACGGGCGCGGCAGCAGCGGTGCAGCCGCGCAAAACGCGGCTGAGATCTGAACGCTGCAAGTATGCAGCGAGCGGTAAAGGGGGCTTGAGCAGTAAAGGAGCGGTAAAATTTGGCTGCACTCGCAAGATTGACAAAAAGCCTATAATATGATATAATAAATATGTGGTCAGGAGATCACACATGACAAATTCATTTGATTGCCGATTGAATCGGCGGAAAGGTGGTTTCTTATGGAAAACACAAAGATTACTGATGACGTTATGGTGCAAAAGATGCACGAACAGGCACTTGAAAGCCTGAAACTCTTGAAGGTGCATGAGAACGTCATTCGGGAGTTCAAGCAGGGGACGCTTAACTGCTCCGAGTTCGGCGGAATCCTCTATTGGCTTGACGATGAAGCAAAGGCAGCGGTTGAAGCGTTCCAGAACAAGACCGGCTATCTCGTGTATCACGTTATCAAAAGCCGTACTGATTTCGGCGTTCTGCTGACATACCTCTATATCTCTTCCTACGAAGAAGAATGGGAACAGAACCTCAACGATCTGAAAAACTTGCAGGAGTTCGATCAGGGCGTAAAGGGATATGCGGTTTATGCCTATGTCGAGAATCTGACCGATCCGGACTGCTCTGAGTTTGGCTCGGTTGTGATTCGCCCGAATATCGGCGGTGTGCAGAGATTGTACTGATACCAGACACAGCGGAATCGGTGAGAGCCGATTCCGCTGCATGAAGAAAGCAAGGAGCGATTTCAATATGAATGCAAGCAAAGAGGAAAAGCTGATTGCAACTAACATCAAGTGGGATGTTTCAAGTGATGAACTTGGTGACGATCTGCCTGCCGAAGTTGATGTGCCGTCCGGTATGACAGATGATGAAGAAATCAGCGATTGGCTTACTGATACTTATGGCTTTTGCCATTGCGGATTTGAATTAAAGAAGGTGAATGAATGAAAGGTTTTCCGGATGAAGAAACCGTAAAGCGGATTAAGGAGAAATATCCGAAAGGTACGAGGGTGCGGCTTGTCCATATGAATGATCGGCAAGCACCGCCGATCGGCACGATCGGAACCGTAATGTATGTTGATGATATTGCAACGATTCATGTTGCATGGAGCAACGGCAGTTCTCTCGGCATTGTCTATGGTGATGATTGCTGCGCAATAGTATAAAAAGCATCCGCCCTACGTCTATGGGGCGGATGCTTTTTGGTATTTTGTCAAGGAGAAACAATATACCAATGAGTTTGACTATAGTATATCACACATTTTCTGGGTTGTCAAGTAATTTAGCCGCGTCTACGGACGCGGCAGAAGCGATAAACGGCGGCTTAAAACGATAAGGGGGCGGTCATACGATATGACTGTACGGAAGATTGATAAAATGCCTATTATGTGGTATAATAGAGTTGTAACCGGATGCCGGTTGCAGCAAGACAAATTCATTTTATATAGCCGGTTGAACCGGCAGAAAGGCGTTTTCTATGAAAGACTATCCAACAATATTCAGAGAGTTTCTTGATCTGATCGAAATGGAACTTGTCCGGTATGAGAACGGCTATGGTGTGATTGATCTGCAAGGTGCAAATCTTGGAGATATTGAAGGCGACCGGTTCCAGAATGCAAGTGATCTGATCGACCGGCTCGATATTTACATCAATGATTATTATATCGTTGATCTGGAAGAAGAATACACGGAATACTTTGATACGCCGGACGGTGAATCTCCGTATCATACAGCCGAAGAATGGTGCGAGATGTTCAAATTAGCGGCATTCCAAACGAGTGCTGCTGCACAGTTTATTTCAGCGCATCTTCATGAGTTTCAGTTGCTTGATATGATCGTAAACCACGCTGATGATGTCAGCTTGGATGCTGTATATACATTCACAAGCGGCGCGGAAGAAGCGTTTAGTTTTCATGTGCGCAATCAGGCTAATGCTATCATTGAGAAATATATGCAGTCAATAGCAAATAGAGAAGAAAAGCAGTCTTAAATTAAGGCTGCTTTTTCTTTGCTGTTCATAATCCGCGCCTACGGGCGCGGCAGCAGCGGTGCAGCCGCGCATGACGCGGCTGAGATCTGAACGCTGCAAGTATGCAGCGAGCGGTAAAGGGGGCTTGAGCAGTAAAGGAACGGTAAAATCCGGTGATTCACGATAGATTGACAAAAAGCCTATAATATAGTATAATAGAGATGTGGTCAGGAGATCACACACGACAAATTCATTGCCGGTATTCCGGCGGAAAGCGAGAATATCATGAAACTTCTGAGCATCGTAAAATATGAGGGCGACGCAGTTTACGAACCGGCTGAGGGCGGCTACTATGTCCCTGTTTTGAGCGTGTGCAAAGTAAGCAAATGCAAGTATAAGTGGCGGCACGCATTAAGAGCTTTTCGTCATGAGGTTCAGTCAATGAGCGAGTATTACGGCGAGCCGGACTGCCTGACGAAGACCAGCGCACATTGGACAACCGGAAATTATGTCGGTGACGATATTGAGCTGCATATCGAATCCGTTGTCGGAAGCCATGAGGTTGTTTATCACGGATATTGCTGATATAATGCTGAGCCGGGCGGCAAATCCCGGCAGAAAGGAAATCATTATGCAGAATCTTTCTTTTGAAGAAATACTCGACTTTACAGAGAGCGAGGATATGGCAAACAGCAAGAACGTCAATCGTTTGCGGCAGATGTGGACGCAGTATTGCCGAGAAAGCAACTGGTTTAGCAATGTCGATACTTATGCCTATGATTCGAGAATAGCGCAGATCTGGAACACTCTGCGCGAGAATCCGACTTTTCATTATTCCGGTTTTGACTTTTGCCGATTCGATATGTTCATGGCAAAGAGTTTGGTATGAGGGGGGTGAAAACAATGGAAACAAAACTGCGAGTTTGTCCGAGCTGCGGAAAGAAGTACAGCGAGCGTCCGGCGCTGTCCCGTAAGGATAACGAAACCTTGATTTGTGCTGACTGTGGAATGAAAGAAGCGTTTGCAGAGTATATGCAAGCCATGATTCCAACCGATCAAATTATAATTGAAAAGGGGGATAAGGCATGAGTTTTACGAATTTTCTTGTCACCTTATCAAAGGTGTACGCAGCATATAACGCGATTGAGAATCATGCAGATCTGCGGAAGAACAAACTCACACTTTCTGATTACCGCGCATTTCCGGTTGTATTTGATGAATTGCAGCATAACTCAACGGCGAAATGTGTATCAGAATCACTTGCTAGATTCTTTGAAAAGAACGGATTTGCTGTAAATCTGAACGGCGTGAATTATGAAATTTGCCTGGGCAAATAAGAAAGAAAAGCAGTCTTATTAAAGGCTGCTTTTTCTTTGCTGCTCAGAAACCGCGCCTATGGACGCGGCAGCGGCGAGCAATAAAAAAGGGGGAACAATAAAGGGAAGAGTCACACGGTGTGACTCTATAAAGATTGACAAAAAGCCTATATTATAGTATAATATAAATGCAGCCGGGGAACGGCTGCACAGACAAATTCATTTACAGCCGGTTCAACCGGCAGAAAGGGCGAAAAATATGAATGAGGTTAATTGCCAAGTACCCGTTACGGCTTATGTCGAAGACAGACAGTCATCTGAGTTTTATCCGACACCGGCAGAGCTAATCCAGAGAATGCTAGACAAGGTGAATTGGGACACCGTAGAGACAATTCTTGAACCGTCTGCCGGGAAAGGAGATATTGTTCGGGGGATTGCAAAAGCACGAGCCGGAAAGCGAAAGAGGGGTGAGTTGAACATTGACTGCATCGAGATTGACACAAATCTCCGGGCGATTCTGAAATATAATTTCAGCGAGAAAGCTCGGAAAGCTATCAATAAAAAGAAGACTGCAATCATTCATACTAAAACTGAATATGAGAAAAAGGACTGGGACACGCAAAAATACGTCTATTTCGATCATGAGAAGCGTGAATATATACCGTTCTCTGAATCGGAGCAAAAGCAGCTCGCAGAGCTTGATTCGGAACTGGACGGATTCTTTGATGACGGGATCCATGTTGTTCACGATGACTTTTTCACTTATACTGCTTATAAGCAGTATAACCTGATCGTCATGAATCCGCCATTTTCAAACGGTGCGAAGCATCTTCTGCGAGCTATTGAGATGCAGCAAAACGGCGGTCAGATTGTTTGTTTGCTGAATGCGGAGACTATCAGAAATCCGTATACAGCCGAGCGCAGACATCTGACGGAACTGCTGAAAAAATATGATGCCGACATCGAGTATATCGAGGATGCTTTCCTAAATGCGGAGCGGCGAGCAGATGTAGAGACTGCACTTGTATATCTGAATATTCCGTATCGAAATGATGATGCAGAATCAATTTTTGAGCGCATTGCAAAGAAAAAACAATATGCAGAACCCGATCCGGAAGATCAAATGGAGATCGAGGTTACGGACATTATTCAGGCAATCGTCAATAGATACCGCATTGAGATTGAATCAGGGATCGAGCTGATCCGGACATACAGACGGATGCTGCCGTATTTGAATTCTCAACTTAACGCGGATGATTCGCCGTATAACTCCCGAATCATAGAACTGACCGACAGTAGAAGCAGCGGACGCGAAATGACAGTCAATATGTATGTACGAGCTGTCCGGCTGAAATATTGGAGTGCCTTGCTTGAAAATGAGAAGTTTGTCGGTAAACTGACATCGACGCTTCAACAGAAATACCGGGAGCGAGTTACCAGTTATGCGGAATACGATTTTTCAGAGTTTAATATTTATGCTTTGATTACTGAGATGAATGCAGAAATCAAGGTCGGGATTGAAGAAGAGATCGGGAAGATGTATGACCGGCTTACCGAAGAACACAGCTATTATCCGGAATGCAAAAAGAACCGGCATCTGTATGACGGTTGGAAGACTAACAAAGCATGGAAGATTGATAAAAAGGTCATCATTCCGTGTTATGGCATTTTTGGAGCTTGGGACGGACAGCCGCGTACATATGAAGCATACGGCGTTCTTTCAGATATAGAAAGAATTTTGAATTTCTTTGACGGTAACATGACGGCAGAATGTGATTTGTCAAGAACAATTCAGTTGTACTTCGGAAATGGAATTACAAAGAATGTCAGATGCAAATTCTTCGATGTAACATTCTATAAAAAGGGAACATGCCATATTACCTTTACTTGTCCGGAGCTGATAGATCGGTTTAATATCTATGCTGCACAGCAGAGAGGTTGGTTGCCGCCGAGCTACGGAAAGAAGCAGTATAAAGATATGAATGCCGAGGAACGGGAAGTTGTAGACAGCTTCCAAGGAGCGGCAGCATACGAGAAGATCATGAAGAATCTGGGCTATTATTTGGCACCGCCGGTTGGAAAGCAAAACATGCTGATGATGTTCCCGGAAGCAGTTTGAATAGACAACAAAAGCAGCCTTTCGGCTGCTTTTGTTGTTCAGGCTTTAAGAAGTCATGGAAATGGAGTAGTAAGTATATGCTATATGATACCATGAACTGACGATATTGTCAAGCCATATTTATCATACAGCCACAGATCCGCGCCTACGGACGCGGAAGTCGTGGTGCAGCCGCACACAGCGCGGCTGAGATCTAAACGCTGCAAGTGTGCAGCGAACGATAAAGGGGCTTGAGCAATAAAGGAACGGTAAAATCCGGTGATTTACGGAAGATTGACAAAATGCCTATATAGTGTTATAATATAAATGTACCCGGACAACGGCTACAAAATTAGAATACTGAAACCAGAGTGATAGGAGAAAATGTTATGTATAGATCATATGAAGATCCGTTGGCGCTTGAGGAACAGCTTGAAAAAGCAGAGCAGCGGCTTAATGAAGCTAAGAAAAGCGGAAACGGCGAAGAAATCGCAGACGCAACGCTTGCAGTCCATGAGCTGCGAGATCGAGTCAATTTTGCTTGGCAAGATGATGAATATGACGCTGAGTACGAAAGCTGAGTAAAGCATTTACTTACCGAAAGGAAGTGATTAAGATGTTAAAGGAGATCATCACCACATGGCTTGAGGGTTTACAAGAAACGGGATTCGGGTATGATAACAATTCAGACTTTGATACGGAAGCAGAGCTAAACGAAGCAATGGCTCACGAGTGCAACTGGTATCAACCGGCAGATCAGTACATCTTCGAGCATATTGACGGTAAGTTTAATTGGGGCTGAATGATTGATTGCTGACCTATCGGCATAACGGGGAGAAAGCGAGATTGAATATGCAGAATAAACGCAAAATGACGGAATATGATAAATGCGAGCTGTATATCAGAGTTCTAGCACAGAGATTCGTAAACAAAGCAAAATCCGGAAAATATGCGCTTGAATACTTGGCAGATGAATACCGCGAATTGATTTGGAATTGTCGATTCTATTACGGAATTTGTCCGAACGAGACTGCCAATTTATACGAACGGTTGCCGGAAAAATTGCAAGACAAGATTGCATATCAATATCAGCTTGAATGTGAGAAAGATTAAGACATATCAAAAGAAGCAGGAGTAATTGTTCCTGCTTCTTTTGCGTTACCAATGCGCCGCGCCTATGGACGCGGCAGCGGCGAGCAATAAATGGCGGCTTGAGCAGTAAAGGAACGGTCAGAACAGCAGCTTGCAAAAGATTGACAAAAAGCCTATAACATGGTATAATAAAGATGTGGTCAAGAGATCACACAAGACAAATTCAATTGAATGCCGGGAGTCCGGCGGAAAGGCGGATGTCTATGAAAGCAATTCGAGTTGATATTTACAGATCGGATAGTGGAGATTGCTCCAATGGTGGTATTTCGTCCATGTGGAATCAGATCCTTTTGCTCCACGATGACGGGTATATTGATGTCGATGAAGAAAGACCGCCACAATGCTTATGTAAGGTTGTTACACGGTACATCGGCGGTCAGGAGTACAAGCATATTGAGCCGGTGAGCAAGCCAACTGGAATCGGTTGGATGTCCGGCGGCTGTGTTTGCTATAGCTGCGATTCGAGATTCAGAGACTTTTCTGATTATCCACTTTGTCTGCATGATCGGCAGGAGAGTGTCAAAGAATACGAGCTGTATTCACATTGAAACAATAATTGAATGCTGACCTCAAAGACAAATTTATTCGTAGCCGGTTCAACCGGCAGAAAGGCGGAAACAATGGAAATTATCGAGCAGATGCAGAAGATTGCACAGCGGTACATCAAGCACTATCTGAGCGACTTCACAGACTATGATGTCCCTGCAATGCAGCGGATCATGCAGGAGAGTAAGCAAACCAAGCCGCTGATCTGGATTGTAAGACCATGCGGATCATGGCTGCTTGAATCCTTGAAATCAGATACAAGCGTGTCAATCTACCGCTATTATCTGGATGACAAGACCGTGCGATATTATGAGATTGATCTCCGAAAGAATCAGCTCAAACTGATTAAGAATCGTCAGGATTATTTGAAAAAAGGAGCGTGAATCGCAATGGTTGAGATTGTAATTACGGTTTCCGGCGGACTGGTTCAGGACGTATTCAGCGACAGCAAGGACGTTCAGGTGACTGTTTTGGATTATGATACCGAGGAAGGACAGGAACTTGCAGAGAGAACGGAGATTCCTGAGAATCATGTTTATTGAAAATGCTTGACATCATTCACAGGATATGTTAAGATGAAGGTAAGCCGCCGGGGTGTCCGGCGGCAGAGGAATTACTGATAAGGAGGATTCACAATGGCAAATCAGGAAAAATGGCTTAACATCTGGAAAGTAAGTTACAATCCGACCGTCTGCGGTGCAATACCGTATTATTTCAGCGACAAAAATGAAGCTGAAAGGTTTTCGCAAAGAGATTATGCGGATTTGCCTGTCAAGGTTGCTGCCAGCACCGACGGTGAACCGCATCCGGTCATGGTTTACAAAACTGCGGAGAACGCAGAACGAGACAACGGTCATTACGTGTATATTTGAAATAGCAGACCGGCATGGTTGAATACTCTGCCGGTCTTTATGTATAGTTCTGAGTCGCCGCGTCTACGGTCGCGGCAGCGGCAGTAAAGGGGGCTGAACAGTAAAGAGGGAGTCACACGGTGTGACTTTTTAACGATTGACAAAGTGCCTATAATATGATATAATAAACATGTGGTCAGGAGATCACAAAGACAAATTTATTCGTAGCCGGTCTGACCGGCAGAAAGGTAGTTATCATGGATAAGATCAAATTCAAGTTTAACGTGGACATCGAAGTGAAGCTGACAGAGGAAGACATCGACGATATTATGTGTTCTGCACTTGAGGGCGGCATCGGGTACTGGTGCGATTGTGCAGAGGTCGTGGGCGGTAAGTATCTCGGTGAATACGCAAGCGAGGAGATTTCTCGCGGCGGATCACTAGTGCTCCACCACGAGGACGGCAAGAACGAGCTGACAATCGACAATCTGCTGAATGGTATCAAGCGCGTGATCGCTGACGGACGGCTGACGGTCGAGGACGGCAGAATCGACTGCGGTGATGTGGATGCAGAGATTGCGGATATGATCGTGCAGTATGCTATCTTCGATAAACTGGTATTCGGATAATAGAAAAAGAAAGCGCTCCTTATCGGGGCGCTTTCTCTTGGCATTTGTTATCTTTTCCTGCTTATTTTTTCTTGATTGAACACGCTTTGGCTATTTCATGTAGCTTTTTGACGCATTCTTCATGGGACTCATTATAGATAATCGGATAATACTGCTTGGCTTTGGGATAATGAATCCAATAAAAGAAAGAAGGATCAGTCATTATGCTCTCATATAGATACTGATGCGATAATTCCCTTATATCTACCTCGCTGAGATTAAGAATGACTGTCGGCAGATTCCTATATTCCGAAGGTATGACGTTTTTATGCACCATTTTTGGTGGAATAATGCGAAGTGCCAACTCGCTATTCTCAGCAGTATCTATGATTGCTTCCGGATAACCTTCATTTGACATTGACAGTTCCGGAGCTGTCAGTTCCCATATGATTGGTTCTTTGATGATCGGTTTGCCTACATAATGATCGTAGTATGGCGAAACCGTTAATACCCTTGAAGCGACGTTAGATTTTGTGATTGGTATACCGTCTTTTGCAGCATCATAAACCAGACCGACCGTCGGTAGCAGCAATGTCCGTTTTTCAGACAGATACTCAAAGACGAGCTGATACAAGCCGGATATATTTACTTTCTTTGCGTCACAGCCGGTCCCGTTATGCGCAAAGTGCCATCTCCTGATTTTACCCATTTTTGCGACAAGATCAGTATGGCACTCATAGCAAACACAGCCGCATTTCAATCCTTGTTCGTCAGGCGTGAGATCGGCAATCGTGACTAACTCGCCGTTCTTTTTCCTTATGGCTATGATGTAGGTATCATCCATGAAATCACCGCCTTATCTGAGGATAGGCTTAATCGTCATCATCATCCGGATCGTCATATCCGCTGCATTCATCATTGTGCGGACACAGCTCACAGATGCATTCATCGGAATAGTTGCCGGTTATCCAACAGAGTTCGTTCAATTCCTCGTACATACGCTCATTTCCTTTCTTTACCGTTTTCCTGTTCAACGAGTTTTTGATACATCTTCATCAGTTCCGCGACGCACTCGCTCTCGGAGTTTAGTTTGCCCCAAAAGCCATATGCTTCCATGACAGCTCGGTCATTTGCCTGATGTGCCTTGCGGAGATCAGCAGGCATAACTGTCTCGTCGTAGAGATCAGCGAGTGAACTGTCCGGATACATAGCACGAGCATCAAGAATCATCTGCGCGGTTTTCTCGATTTTTGCTTTCTGTTCCGGCGTTGGGTTGCACCATGGGAAGTTGTTGTAAACAATTTCACTAGAATAACGATATCGCATTTCAAGCCTTCCAGCGACAGTTCGCATCCATGCCATGTGAATACTTGAAGTCAAAACTCCAAATAAATATAGATTAGCGTCCGGAACAATGGAGACACTATTTCCGGGAATGCAACTACTATCTGCAAAACCAAATGGAATATAGTTCCTGCTTTCACCTGAATGCAAAGGAAGAACAATGAAGATTCCTTCTTTAAACTGTCTATTGGGGCGCATCAGATGTGGAATATCTTTATACTTGTAAGCATCACCTGTTATTTTTTGTGAGGATCTCCATTTTTTGCATGAGATGACACGAGATTTGACAGCTTTCATGCTGTTCAATTGATTTGGTGTAATATCAACAAGCCATAAACACCATCGTGTCTTTCCATGAATATACTCTTTTGCCGTAATAAATTGCTTGATCCATTTCTTTGTTTCTGCATCTGATTTAATCATTTCTTCTTTTTCGGTATCATTCATCAACAGGTAACCATGATCTGTTGGCTGGAACCCTTTTGTTACACACGGAACATTACTAATAGGGCGCGTTCTTTGCTCAATTAAAACATCTGGTGCATCTGTCAAATATGCATTTATGTTTGTCGCGGACGTTTTTTTGTTATTGCTAAATATATATCGCTTTTTGTGGCTGTCATAAACACTAAACCCAATTATAATACAATATACATGAGCTTTAGAGTTTGCCTCACTATCCCATTGAAAAGGAAGATACGCGAATTCAATATGAACATTATTTCTGTATAAAGAACTCCATAGTGGGGAGACTTGCTGTCCTTGACAAATTGAATTGGATGATACGAATGCAACAACAATTTCAGTATCCTTGATATATAATGCTGCTTTTTTATACCAACAAGCGACGTAATCTAAGACACCACCTTCATCACCAAACAGAGTAGCACGATCTTTTTTTTGATCTTCTGTCATGTAAGTTGATATTATATCGTCCTCGTTAGAGCTTTTACCTGAATTACTGACAAATGGCGGATTACCCATGATATAAGACAGTTTTTTCTTAGGAACTACACTCTCCCAATCAATCCGCAGTGCATTCCCTTCTTTAATATTTTCAAAGTCCCTTAACGGCAGAAACTCAAAGATGTAATCGGGTAATAATTCTTGAGTCTTTTGCATCATCTGTAATTCAGCAATCCAAAGTGCAGTTTTTGCAACTGATACAGCAAAATCATTTATTTCTATGCCGTAGAATTGATGAATACTTACCTTAACAGGGCTAAGTTCAGTAGTCAACATGTGCTGACCTGCAATTAGATCCTGCTCAATAACAATCAATTCATTTTCTATCTTTCTTAATGATAGGAATGATTCGGTAAGAAAGTTTCCGCTTCCACAAGCAGGATCCAGAAACGATAAAGAACTGAGCTTCGTATGGAAGTGTTCAAGCAATTTCATTCTGCTGATTCCGTCTTTACTTCGTTTGACATCTTTGATTTCTTCAAATTCTTTATTTAAGTCATCCAGAAACAACGGATCAATAACTTTGTGGATGTTCTCGATTGAGGTGTAGTGCATACCGCCGCTGCG
>JAZQOZ010000093.1:0-59658 GCA_045628085.1 Oscillospiraceae bacterium
ATCCTTTTTCACCACCGCTATTTTGCTTTTTCTTCAGTATAGCATATTATTCGGCGGCTGTAAAGTGACAGAATCACAGTTTTTGTCTCTGAACTTTTTGTTTTCAACTTTGTGGAATTCTCAGCAGGACTGAACAGTTACAGTTTTTTTAGTATGCGAATGCTGTCTTCCATAACGCTCGAAGGGATCGCTTGTGTTTTTTTGAGGTGGGAATTCATACAGATTATTTTGTTTTCTTTCCTTGTATAGTAAATACGAAAGATTCTGTCGTTGGAAAGCGAGAATCGGAACTCAAAGTAACAATCGGTACCATGACGGACATGGTCGGATTGTTTTTTATTGATCGTGCCTGTTTTAAGCGCTAGAATGAAATGTTTTAATTCTTCACACAGCTGGATGCCATCAGACACGGACAGCCTTCCGTCAAGAAAACCGTCATCAATATAATATGATCCGTTGGGTTTCTTAGCCAATTTGGTCATTAGGGCGTATTTCTGACACGCCAAGTAAGCGCCGAAAGTACATGAGTTATTTTGGAACAAATAAAAATTCACATCCGATGCTTTGACCCAATTGGCACACACTACCGCCTTATTACCAATCTTTGCTGATATTTCTGGCATCCCAAACAGTTTGTGCGGAAATGAAAGAAGAGGTATGTTTCTTGTGACCGCTTCCGTTAGGACATTCGGTACTATCTTGAGATCAGGAAGATTCTCCCCAGACAAACCATCGAATTGATACTCTGTCTGGCGGTCAGTTTTCCACTCTGTAATGTAAGGATCATCAGTCAACTGCACTAGAGTGCTTTTGAACTTTGAGAGTGCCGGATGAGTGTAAGAATGGTGATCGCCCAATAATTTACCCAGACTCGTGTCAGGAAATATCTCTTTTAGATAGATTGCTTCGGTCTTCAGAATAATCAAATCATTTCCTGCTGCTTTTAATGCGGGCAGAGTATTCTCCACCAGCATATCTGCAACATCTTCCATTGTCTTGAACTGACAATCTATTGAAAATTCATTTAAAATTACTTCCATATGTTTAATTCCTGTTGCTATTACAGTCCAAGCATTTTGTTCAGATCCATATCAAACTGATCAAATAAACCGTCTTCATAGTTTAAGATACGACCATGCTTGCCAAACTGAATCTCTGTGCAGACTGTACATCTGTTTTCATCTGCGTTTAGGAAAAATACACCGACTTCTCTTGCGTCCATGGAATCAGTAGCAATGCCTGCGCGGATTCCATTAAAAAGGTGGTCACTATGGGTTTCTACAAAAAGCTGGCGTCCGGAATGCGCTATAAAATACAGAAATTCGCAAACTTTTGCTTGTGCACGCGGGTGTAGATGTATCTCTGGATTTTCAATAATTAAAGTATCATTCTTTTGGGCAGAAAGTCCAAGAACAAGAATGCCAAGAAGATAACTTATGCCGGAACCGACATTCTTTGGACGCGAAAAGATACCATTGCTGAATGTATAGGAGACCTTAACCAGATCTGTTCCAGAAATTCCCTCTGTGGCAATAGTGGTGCCAAGAATATAATCTAGCCAGTAATTCACCTGTGTGAACAATGTTTCTGAACTCTTATCCTTAATGAGTTCAGAATCCAGAACATCCGTTTTGTGCTGTTCAAGATAATCCGCTGCATATTCGCCGTTAATGCCAATATCCATGCCAACATAGTTCTTCTGATAGACATCCTGTGCACCTATACGATTGCAGGACAAGTATTTTAAGCGAAATGCTTTGGCAGACTGTATATCAGGTGATGCATCAATGAGGCACTCGCAGTCAGTTTCATCATTTCCAGTAATTGTGCAACTTAAATAATCCTTTGGGTCACTGGTATCATATTGAAGAAGGACTCTGATTTCTTTATTTCGCGCGTTAACATTTCGGACTTCTCGAAAGCTACCTATAGAGACTAGTTCACCATTCAGAGCGCTTCCAGCATATAAAATCCTGTGGCAATTCTGATAAGCGAGCAGGATTGCTTGAAGTATGGAGGATTTTCCTGCGGAATTAATTCCAGTAATCAAATTGTATTTTTTGCAGTTTATCTCAAGGGCGTTGATGCTTTTGAGATTCTCGATTTTCATGGAGTGTATCATTTTCCTTTATCTCCTTAAATTTGATTCAGCACATCATGGATGAGCTTGATCCGTTGTTCGATCCGCGTTTTACTGTCGCGGTTTTTGTCAAGCGTTTGCTGAAATTCCTCACTATATTTCATAGCGTCAATGTGTTCTTTGACACTTTCACGGATTTGTTCATTTTTTTTAGGAAGTTCAAGCATCATCAGCATGATGGATTCAAAAATATTAATATTGAGAGGAAACTTATGCAACTTTCCATCCTCTTCTTTCATTAAACGGAATGCGTTTTCGCCAAGATAAAAATTTGTATTTTCAAGTGCGTACATGATATCCTGATAGAACGAATCAACCTGTTCCTGAGGTATTCTGTTGAGCATTTTCATGGTCTGCTCTAGTGCATAGACAATATCGTTCTCGAACAAGATCTCCTTATCTGTTTTTTCATCTCGAAGTAAATTCTTAGAGGATAGATAGAACGCCAAAAACCGAAGTACTATATGGCGATCCTTCATACGGTTAATCTTATTCCGTGAAAATGTTTTATCCGTTGCAATTTCAAAGGTTTTGGAGGACACAACATCGTGCAGAAGCTTGGTCGCAGGTCCCTGATATAGAGCATTACGTATTTCCTGCGCATTTAACCGTGTTCCTCCTCTGTTAACTCGATTAAAAATATCAAGTTTTACGCTATCCGGCACAGATGGTTTAATAATGTGGGCAATCAGCTGATAGTCCTCAATCTTAGTTTGGAAGATCGGATCTAAATCACTGAATTTTTTACCGTTAAGGTTTTTTAGAATGTTTAGCTTTTTCAGCGCGAATTCATCCGACAAATATTCAAATAATGCAGCGAGACGCTGTCGCCCGTCAACAACGATCAAAACCCCCTTGCTAGTCTGACTAAAATAAAAGATAGGAAGGGGGAGCCCCATCAAGACGCTTTCGATCAGTTCAGCTTTTTGTTTTTCTGACCAGACATTGTTGCGCTGAAAATCAGGATCCTGAATAATGGCGGGAGGTTTTTTTTCGAGTTTTCGCTTCAACTCATAAACCGTAAACTGCCCTCTATCTGATACAGTATCATTCAAACTCATATTGAGTGGATAAACGGAACTTTGTGTATCAGGTGTCTGCTCCAGATCAAGTCCGTCATCATCCTCCATTCTCTCCGGATCTTCAACAAGAGATTCTTCATCCATAGTATTTGATGCGGAAAGAAGATTATTCATATATTCTTCCATGTTTCGGCAGCCCCTTTCTGTATTAATTGATTATACATCATTATACAGCACTTCGGTTGTTTTGTCAAGCTGTTACGATCGTTTGGTCAATCAGCTTTATCGTTTGGGTGGATCAGCAAGGAGCAAAGTGTATTAGTCGATTGTTTTTGGCGCTGATCGTGACTGCTGGATAATCCTGTTACGATATAAAGAGTACGCAACAAAACTGTATGCTTTTTACAGCAGAGGGATAATATCGAATAAAAGTAAAACGAGTTGGATATGTGAATATCATTCTTACGAAATGTACATAGGACCTAAATCTCAATCGTGTTCCAGCTCATGTGGATACTCCCTTTTAACTGCACACGAAATCGCACACGCAGCGAGATCAGCACTCTAGAAATCGCGTATTTACGACTTTTCCATATTGGAACAGATAGATTTCGAATCCCTCTCTTTCCGTTTTTGTGAAATGTCCTAGATTCGTTGGAAACCACGAATTTAGGATGTTTTTCTTTATCCTCTCCTGTAATATTCCCCCTATTTTGAAACGATTTTCGCTATTTTGAAGCCATTTTCAGGCACGCCTTCTATCCTTGTATGCTCAAGTATCCGTTTTTGTGCGTATATGCGTATATTTCCGCAAATATGCTTTTGTCCTCTGTCCTAAGCGGCTTTTTTCCGTGTGAACCAGTTCACACGAAGCGCCTGATAACCATGAATATGTGATTGCAGCCGTCCGGATTTGTGTCCGGGCGGCTGATGTATTTGCTGAGATTGACGCTTGCATTTTAGTAGAATATATGTTATAATGTATTCAGCAGCAGAAAGATTTTAAGCCGACCGAAAAAACAGAAAAGAGGTTGAAAATGAAAAAAAGATTTTTGGCAGGGATTCTCCTTTGCATGTCAGCCATCCTCGCCGGATGCGGCAATTCCAACGCACAGGAAAGCTCTGATGTTCAGAAAACAACAACAAAAGCGGTCACGACCGCCGCCGAAACCGATTTGACAGAAACGGAAACGGAATCTGTAACCGCCGCTTCAGCCAAAAAAGAGAATAAATCTGAAACGAAAACCACTGCCCGTAAAGACGAATCCTCAGCTTCCGAAAAGAAATCCGCAAAAACAGAAAGCGGTTCCTCTGACATTGTCACTGTCCCTGATAATTCAGAAGATCAAGAGCTGCCGATCATTTCGGAACAGCAGGATCCTGATATTACACCGTCCGATCATACAATGAAAGAAGAAACGGTAACCGAACCAGAAGAACCGGATAACATTTTCGTGGACGATGACGGTGCGATCGTTCTGCCGTTTGTTCCGATCGAGGATATGCAATGATAAAAGGTACATATCAAATCGCTGATACCGTTTTTGAAATTGATTCGATATATGAAAGTGTCCATACTATCTGCGCCGGTTACAGTTCTTCGGAAACACCTGAATTTACCGTCAAAACTACGCAGGCAGATATTGACTTTGAACGCGAAAAATCCAAAAAGGAAGATATCAGAGAGGGCATCCCCATCCGTCAATTCGATGACAGATATCTGGAAACGCTCGCAGTCTACCGGAAACTCTGTGACATACTGCTCCGGTATGATATTCTTCTGTATCACGGTTCAGTCGTTGCCGTAGACGGCATGGGATATCTGTTTACCGCCAAAAGCGGAACAGGAAAATCCACACATACACGGCTCTGGAGAGAATATTTCGGTGAGCGTGCCGTGATGATCAACGACGATAAGCCCCTGATCCGCATAACGGATACCGCTGTGATCGTATATGGTACACCGTGGAACGGAAAACACCATCTCAGCACCAACACCAGCGTTCCGCTGAAAGCGATCTGCATTCTGAACCGCGGAACGGAAAATGAGATACACAGCATATCCAAGCAGGAAGCATATCCTATGCTGATACAGCAGACAAACAGACCGGCGGATACGGCAAAAATGAAAACCGTTCTCGAACTCATCGACAAAATGTGCAAACACATCGGGTTATATTCACTCAGATGCAATATGGATCCGGATGCTGCATCCACAGCATTCAGCGGAATGAATACGGAGGAGATCAAATGAAGCTCAGAAGCGAATTTATTACACATTCAGACGGCGATAATCAAATTATCATCGACGTATCATCCAGATTCAACGGAATTATCCGCAGCAACAAAACAGCTGCGGAAATCGTTGAGATGCTGAAAAATGATACAACAGAAGCCGAGATCACAAAGAAAATGCTCGAAAAATATGATGCACCCGAAGAAGTGATCGCCGCCGATGTGAACAAGATCATTGAAAAACTCAGAAGCATAGATGCGATCGAAGGATAAGCTGTCTTTTGAAGCGTGTCTTCACTGACATATAAAAACATCGGACAATTCCGGTGCAAAACAGCATTCAGCGGCCCGATCAATTTACGAGCCGCTTTTCTCTGCCGTCATTCCGGCGATAATGCCCGATTTCTGCATATCCTGAACCGTTTACATCGCCATTTTCCGGAGAATATTCATGAATAAAAAATGCTCCGCAAATACCCTGAAACTGCTTGCGGTCATCGCTATGACAGCCGATCATACCGCAGTCATTTTCGCTCCCGAGAACAGTCTGCTCTATTATTTTCTGCGGCTGTTCGGCCGTCTGACTGCACCGGTCATGGCATTCTTCATTGCGGAAGGATACCGATATACGCGCAGCCGGAAGAATTATCTGCTCCGGCTTGCCGTTTTCGGACTGATCTCACAGCCGTCCTATTATATTATGGTACGCGGCAGACTGCCTGATCAGCTGACAGATCTCCTATATGGCTGGAATGTCATGATCTCACTGGCAGCCGCACTGCTCTGCCTCATCATTCTGGAATCCGGATTGCCGGAGATCCTGCGTCTGTTCCTGCTTTCAGTCTGCATCACACTCTCATTTTTTCAGGACTGGTCATTGATGATCCCGGTCTGGGCGCTGATCTTCCATGTTTTCCGCAAGGATTTCCGAAAACAAGCGATCCTGTTTGCAGCGGCATCCGTCATTCTTCAGACAGCAATATTTGCGAAAAATTACGACAGCTTTGCGCAGTTTACCTTTCAGTACGGAACACTGTTCGCGCTGATCCCGCTTTCCATGTATAACGGCGAACGCGGCAGCGTCCGATACCCGAAGCTGAACCGCTGGTTCTTCTATGTCTATTATCCGGCACATACAGCCGTACTTCTGGCAATCCGCGTATGGCTTTCCTGAAATCATGCCGCTGTCCGGCAAACAACAGCGATAACTTCCGTACATCTGCAATTCAGGACGTTATAAAGCGCATCAAGGCAAATGGTATCCCGATCATCATTTATGAACCGACACTCAAAAACGGCGATCTGTTCTTCAGCTCGGAAGTCGTGAATAACCTCGAAAGATTCAAGTCTGAATCAGATGTGATCCTTGCAAACCGATTTGATGCAAACATACCCGGCACTGTCTATGACTGAAAAAACAAAACAGGTTGTAAACCTTTCGATTTACAACCTGTTTACATAAATATTGAGTCGAGGTGACAGGACTTGAACCTGCGGCCTCTGCGTCCCGAACGCAGCGCTCTACCAAACTGAGCCACACCTCGATATTTGTTTCTCAGTCGTGTCTGTCTCACGACTGCTTTGCTATTATAGCACAAAGTCACGAAAATGTCAAGAGGATTTTTCGCAAATTGCAAAAATTATCAGAAAACACAATTTACCCCTTGAAATTCACAAAGAAATGTGGTATAATGATATCAGATTGAGGGGAAAACCTCAATCCGAACGATATATCTGGGAATTCCGGATTATAGGTGTGCGGGCCCTGTGCAGCTAAGCACCGTGAACCATGTCAGGCGGGGAACCGAGCAGCATTAAGCGGATCGCTGGGCGTGCCGCAGTCAGCCTGCACACCTATGCTCCGGAATTTTCTGTCCGTCAGGCTTTCTGCCGGATGGGAGGCATATATGGGCGACAGACTCCGTAAATACTCCAAACAGCTTGGAAAGCTCAGCATAAAGGCAGGTCTGCCCGGACTGCTGATCTATGCCGGTTTGATCGGCTCTTTTGTGATACGCGGTACGCCGCAGCAGAAAGAATATCAGCCGATCATCTATCTGCGTCTGCTGCTTGCCTGCTATCTGATCGCATTTCTCATAACCTGTGTTCTGCATTATCAAGAAATGATACACGCGATCCTGCGCACGGACGAGCAGCTCATCGGGAAGAATTTCGGCGGCTTCCGCAAACAGGACAAGCTTTTCTGCACCGGACTGGAAGCCTATTCCGCTGATCATCCGCGTGAAGCACTGGAGTATTTTCTTGCAGTACAGAATGATTATAAACTGACGGAATCCGAAAGCGGCGTTCTTTCGTTCTATCTCGGACGCTGCTATCAGATGCTCGACTGTCCTTCCAATGCAATTACCTATTATCAGACAGCGCGTACAAAAGGTTTTTCCGAAACGTTCGCAAAGCTGTTTGAAGCTCGAAGCTGTGCAGAATGCGGTGATTTTGCAAACAGTCTTGCTCTTTTTGAGGATCTGCTCGAACATGATCCGCCGAAGGAATTTTTCTTCCTGTATACCGATATCGGCTACCTCTTTATCAAGCAGAAACAGCCGGAACAGGCGGAAGAATGGTTTCAAAAGTCCATTGATCTGAAACAGAATTATGCATTCGCGCTCGGCGGTATGGCGATCGCCGCACTGCAAAAAGGTGAATTTGCCGATGCGCAGGATTATCACTATAAGGCGCTCGTCAACCATCTGGATAATGCGATCGGTTTCCGCAAGTATTTCGATGAAACGAAACGGCTGATGCTCGAAGTACATCCGGAATGGTCGGAAAAAACAGGCGCTCATCCGGATACACAAAGCACAAAATCTGAAGATTGAAGGAGCGTGAGAAGCTTGGCTGCATACGAGGCGCTCTACCGCAAATGGCGGCCGCAGACCTTTGATGATATTGTTGCGCAGCCGCATATCACGCGCACACTGAAAAATCAAATCATTCAGGAAAAAACAGCACACGCTTATCTGTTTACGGGTTCACGCGGCACCGGTAAGACAACCAGTGCGCGTATCTTTGCAAAGGCAGTCAACTGTCTGCATCCGAAAGACGGCAATCCCTGTCTCGAATGCGAGATCTGCCGCGATGCCGAAGCCGGTACACTGACCGATATCATCGAGATCGACGGTGCATCCAACAACGGCGTTGAGGAAGTCCGCAGTCTGCGTGAAAATGCAGTTTATCTGCCTGTTCGATGCAAATATAAGGTCTATGTCATTGACGAGGTTCACATGATGTCCGCAGGCGCATTCAATGCACTGCTGAAAATCATCGAAGAACCGCCTGAATATGTCAAATTTGTTTTCGCAACAACGGAGATCCATAAAGTACCGGCGACAATTCTTTCACGCTGTCAGCGATTTGATTTCCGCCGCATCCTGCCTGCCGATATCGCGGAGCGTATCCGCTTTATTTCCGAACATGAGGCATTCAGTATCTCCGGCGCTGCCGCACACCGCATTGCGATGCTTTCTGACGGCGGTATGCGTGATGCACTGAGCCTGCTCGATCAGTGTGCAGGCATCTCTGACGATATCCAGATCAATACTGTTGAGGAAGCTGTCGGCGTTGCAGGCACGGAATCCGTCTTTCTGATCCTGCGTGCGATCGCATCGAAAAACGCAGCAGATGCGCTGGAACGGATCGATCTGCTCTATCAGCAGTCCAAGGATATGACACGCTTTGCCGATGATATCTCGCAGCAGCTCCGCAGTATCATGCTGCTGAAAACTGCACCGAAAGATCCCTCACTGGTCGATGTCATGCCTGATGAACTTGCACAGCTTCAGGATATTTCCGCAATGTTTTCGCTCCCTGCCGTTCTGGATGCACTGTCTGCCGTCCGGCAATGCTGTGACCGCATGACACGCGCCGGCAACCGCCGCATGGAGCTGGAAATGACGCTGATCCGTCTTTGTACGGATTATCAGCAGCAGCAGAACAGTGAACTGAAAGCACTGAATAACCGGATCGCTGCGCTGGAGCAGCAGCTTCAGGCACTCCGGCAGAACGGCATTCCGGCAGCAGCCGCACCGCTTCCGCAGCCGCGGCAAAAACCTGCTTCAAATGCAAATATTCCGGCGCAAAATCTGCAAATGGAAGGCAAACCCGATGAAAAACAATTCCTGCCGCTGAAAAACTGGGCGGCAATTCTGGAACGGTTTTACGGCATTGCTCCGACCATCGCCGGATTGCTCGAAAATTCCAACGCATACACCTACGAAGAAAAAGGTCTTATTCTCATCATGGTACGCAATTCCCTCTTTAAGCGGCTGTTCCGTCAGCAGGATTCCGAAATGCTGCTGGATGCTGCCGAACAGGTGCTGGGAAAGCGTTATCAGCTTCGCTATAAGGTGATCGAAACAGAGACCGAACAAACTGCACCTGCCGATGTGTTATTGCAGCGTGCCCGTGAACAGGGCATCCGCACCGGCGAACAGGAAAACAGCAGCGTTTAATTTACTTGCATGATATTGCTGCAATATAATATGTGGCTTGTCATATATGAAATTTTAGAAAATGATAGGAGAATTCTTATGAAATCCAGAGTACCGAAGCAGTTTCAGGGCGGCGGCCAGGACATGAACTCCATGATCCATCAGGCACGCAAAATGCAGGATCAGATCACTGCACTTCAGGAAGACATCGAGCAGCGTACATTCACTGCTTCCGCAGGCGGCGGCGCAGTTTCCGTTGTTCTGACCGGAAAGAAAACTCTTCAGTCCATTGAGCTGAAGAAGGAAGTTGTCGATCCGGAAGATATCGAAATGCTGCAGGATCTCATCATCAGTGCGGTGAATGAGGCAGTCAACAATATCGAGGAGACAACCGAAAACGAGATGAGCAAGATCACCGGCGGTGTCGCACTCCCCGGTCTGTTCTGATTTCTCATGGAAGATTTCAGCGCATTGCCGCTTGTTGTCTTAGCAGAAAAATTTGCAGCGCTGCCGGGGATCGGAATGAAAACCGCGCAGCGCCTTGCTTATGCGGTCATGGAAATGCCGGAAGAGGAAGCAGCGGCTTTTTCGGAAGCGATCCTCAATGCCAAGCATCAGATCCATGACTGCCCCGTCTGTCAGAATCTGACAGAACAGCCGGTTTGCAGCATTTGCAGCAATCCCAAGCGCGACAGCACGACCGTCTGTGTCGTGGAAGGGCCGAAGGATGTTGCGGCGATCGAACGT
The DNA here is from genome assembly GCA_045628085.1 of Oscillospiraceae bacterium. Classification (GTDB taxonomy): domain Bacteria; phylum Bacillota; class Clostridia; order Oscillospirales; family Ruminococcaceae; genus Firm-04. Next base: position 10,593 of record JAZQOZ010000093.1, read on the forward strand.
ACCCATGAATATCACGGGCTGTATCATGTGCTGCACGGGCTGATCTCTCCGCTGGACGGCATCGGTGCGGAACAGCTCCGCATTGCCGAATTATTGCAGCGCATCCGTGAGGGCGGCATCGAGGAACTGATCATGGCGACAAATCCGAGCGTTGAGGGTGAAGCAACCGCGATGTACCTTTCCCGTTTATGCAAGCCGCTTGGCGTGCGCGTCACAAGGCTTGCGTTCGGACTGCCGGTCGGCGGCGTCATCGAATATACCGATGAAGTCACGCTCTACCGTGCGCTCTCCAACCGCAGTGAAATGTAATTTCATCAGCAAAACCGGACGTTCTGACATGAAAATGCCAATGTCCGGTTTTTCATTCAGGAGCGATTTTTCATGAAGCAGTACAAAAGCATCATCTTCGATATGGACGGCACACTGCTCGATTCGATGGAAATGTGGCAGCAGCTTGACCGCAGATTTCTGCTTGAAAACGGCATCGAACCGCCGCCGGATATCTCCGATATCGTCAAGAAAATGACCATTGACACATCCTCGGCGTATTTCGTAGAACGGTTTTCTCTGCCGATGTCGCCGCAGCAGGTCAGGGCGCGTGTCGAACAGCTCGCCGCAGAAGCGTATCAGCAATATCTGCCGCTGAAAGAGGGGGCGGCAGATTTTCTCCGTGCCGCCGCGGAACACGGTATCCCGTGCGCGATCGCAAGCGTCACCTACCCTGCACTGCTCGATGCCGCACTCATCCGGCTTCAGGTCAAACAGTATTTCCGCTGCATCCTGACACCGGAATCCGGTACTGCCGGCAAGCATTCGCCTGAAATATACATGGAAACCGCAAAGCTGCTCGGTACAGCGCCGGCTGAAACAGTTGTGATCGAGGATGCGCTCTATGCCGCTGAAACTGCCGCCGCTGCCGGATTCTGCACGATCGGTTTCCGCGATGCCGCAGGTCAGGCGGACTGGTCTGCTCTGGAAGCAGTATGCAGCAGGACAATCAATCATTGGGATGAGCTGAACAATGATGCATTTTTCTCGCTGTTCCGGCTGACTGCATGATAATCTTGAAGGAGCATTTTCTCAGAAGAACCGGGATTGAAGGGTGAAAAAATGGAACTCTCAAGGAAACAAATCAATGAACTTATCACAGGTATCCAGTTATCTGCTGAAATATCATCTTCGTCATCTGAATTGCGTCACTTTATTTCTGTTAAAGGATATATAGAAACAGATTGCGGCATTGAGCTGTTGGATAAAAATATAAATGAAGATAAGATTGAAACAGCTGTTTTTTGGATAAGAGATTACGAAGTTCCAAATGAATATATTGAAAATGACTGGGAAATACCTGATAATAAGATCCTGAATTATATCTGCATGAAAGGAATTGTCGGAATTGAAAATGTTCAGAAAGCATTAAAGGAACATATTTCCGACTTATCCCTGCTTGTGCCGCACTGGCAAAGCGATGCTCCGATCGGATAGTGAGAATACAGCAATGCCCCGAAGTGTCCTGTCACACTTCGGGGCATATTTTATGCGTATCATCTTGTATTTGCGAATGCTTATGCATCAAGCGAAATGAGCTTTGCCAGATATTTGAGTATCAGAATGGTGTCGGAACTGGACAGCGTACCGTCACCGTCGCAATCGGCATTCAGCATTCCGGTTTCTGTGATCTTCGCATCGGCATCCTCTGCGATCAGTCTTGCCAGCAGAACCGCATCCGATACATCCACATTGCCGCTGCAATTCGCATCACCGGTCATCGTTTTCTGATTCGGTCTCTCCGAAACGGTTGTTGTTTCGGTCGTTGTTGTATCAGTTGTCGTGGTGATCGTTGTTGTGGTGGTAGTTGTAGTCGTGGTTGTAATTGTGGTCGTAGCAGTTGTTGTCTGCTCCGGCTTCGGGATCGCAAATGCAAAATAATTGACACAGCTTGACGATGTTCCGTTTGTGCCGAGTGTCATCTTTTCGCCCGCATCCAGATCCTTCGTATAGCAGACAAAATGCTCGCCGTTGCTGCTGTCCGCTGTCAGCGCAGACTGTGTCCAGCTGCCGAGCCAGTCCGGCGCAGGAGAAACACGCGCATCCAGTGCAACGCAGATCGTCACGGGCTTTGCGGCGATGATCTCCGCAAGGTCTTTTTTCACCGTCTTTGCATCGCAGGCTGTCCGGATCAGTTCCGCATCGGAAAACTCTGCCGGCAGATTCAGAAGCGTATAAGCACGGTCACCAAACATCGCCGTACCGTTTGCAGCCGGATAAACCAGATCCCAGCTGTCATAATGCTCCTGATCGAGAACGGTCAGCGCACGGATCAGCTTGCCTTTTCTCGGACGCTGTACAGTTTCCAGTTCCCAGAGCTGATCGGCTTCGCCGTTGCATTCCCATTGCAGAACATTGCCGCCGGCATCCTTCTGACCGTTGTTTACGCCCAGACAGCTCTTATCAGACGAATTTTTCGTGCGCAGCTCATACGTGCCGTCCCCTGCCCCGTAAAATGCAAACAGATCGCCGGATGCATCCTTGCGGATCGACACATTTGCGCCGTTTTCCGCACCGCCGCCGTCCACATCGAGCAGATAATAGCTTTCATCGAAATAACCGCCCTCAGCCGTATCGGCATAGAGCATATAATAACCGCTGACCTGCTCCGGCACCCAGACCAGTGCGCTGTCTTTCGCAGTCTGCACGATATTTGCACCGTCCGTCACATCGTTCTCAGCGCCGAGATACAGCCCGCTGTTGACATTGCGGAGATAATACGCCTTTGTCGAATCAATTTCGACCGGTTTGCGCTCAATTACACCGTTATAATTCATATAGAACGGTGTCCAGCCGCCGAGATACTGTTCTCTGGTGGCATTGCAGGAATACAGCACCGTGCCGCTTGTTCTGCCGCCGGTATTGACATTGCCGCCGCTTGCAGTTTTCGTATTATATTCGCGGAATGTCGCCTGTTCAGGGGCAACACCGCTCATGCTTGTCCATCCGGCAGAGGAAATAATGCTCTCATATTGCAGTTTCGTATTATAAAACAGAACGTGTGCCGTGTTGCTCCACGGTCTGCCGAAACAGCCGGAGCCGACCTTCATGCCGCCTGCTGCCGTGACATTGCAGTTCCAGAACAGATAGCCGTTTGTCTGCTGACGGGCTGCTGTAATATAACCGCCGACTGCATTATCTGAATATCCGCCGAAGCACAGCTCACAGCTGTCGAATACAACATCACCGCTGCCGAAGATATAGTCCGTGTTGCCCTGTATCTTGCATTCTTTGAAATATGCGCGTGACTGCGTATAAAGCGTATCCTGACTGCTCAGAAACTGGCACTTGTAGAATTCGCAGTTATCGGCTTCCACGCACAATGCCGCCGCACGCTCCGTTGCAGATTTCGCCTTGACATCCAGACCGTTCCGGCGCTGAACGTTCAGCGTTTCACCGGTCGGCTCAACGCCGTCAGCGAGTTCCTCATTTGTGATATAGCGGTTAAAGCTGTTTTCAAAGGTGATATTCTCCGCACGGAAATTTTTCGCATTGCTTTGCAGACGGACAGCCGTACCCCAGCGCGATGCGATATTCTTCGTATTTTTCGCCGCCGCAGACTGTGCATTGTAATAGCCGCCGCTGTCCGCAGAATAATATTTATAACCGATGCCGTAATACCATGTGAGCAAGACCTGACCGCCTGCCGGATTGCTGTTGGTAAAGGTCAGGTAAGGCGTATTGATGAGCAGCTGTTCACGGTATGTACCCGGCTCAATGGCGATTGTGACACGGCTGCCCTCGCTGCTCGGATTGAGCTTTGCGGCTGCGCTGACCGCTTCGCGGACGGTCTTATACGTACCGTTTTTGCCGACTGTCAGCGTGGTAACGGCGTGTGCCGGAATGACCGGAAGCGCCGCCGCTGTCAGAATGACTGCCGTACCGAATGCGGCAAATCTGTTTCTATTTTTCAAATGGGTCATGCATATTCTCCTTTTTCTATCACGGGTGCAAAGCGCACCGAGATCCCCCAATGAACAGTATCATTATATCATACAGAAATTGAATTGTATAGTCAATTTTTCGCATCATTATGCAGAATTGTCACCGTTTGTCCGTACAAATTGAAAAATCTCAGAAAAAATTTGAAAAAGGGGTTGACATTTCTTCCGGAATGTGATATAATATCAGAGTTGACGGTTCAAGCCGCAATATGCGCCGGTAGCTCAGCTGGATAGAGTAACTGGCTACGAACCAGTAGGTCGGGGGTTCGAATCCCTTCCGGCGCATTCTGAAAGATCCCACTCCAAAACGGAGTGGGATCTTTGTTTTTTCTGTTTTCCTTTTGTTGACTTATTCACATTGTACGTGCTATAATGTTATCAACATTCTTACTCCGGAGGTGTTTGTATGACATATTTCAAGAAAGCACTGTCTATATCAGCTGCTCTTATGCTCCTGACCTGCGGTACTGCCGGCAAATTGCCCGAACAAACAGCCTGCAAGGCTTCTGCCGACCAGATCCGGCAGTTCATTGCTTCGCTCTCTGCACTGACAGTACCGGATGAACCGTTTGAAACGCTCCGATATGATACCGAAGAACAGCAATTCTACTGCGACGGCATCCCCGTCGGTCAGCAGTACGGCGGATTTTTTGTCCATGACGGAACTGTAACAGTCGATGCGCAGTCACTCGGCATCGAAAGCACTGCCGCGCTGACACCGGAACAGGCAGCCGAAAAAGCAGGCATCACCTGCTCCGCAGACGCAGACAGTCTGACGCTCCGCGCTCCGTTCAGCAGCAGCCGGCTGATCCTGCGCTGCAGCGGTACTCCGCAGAACTGCGAAAACGCTGAATCCGTGACCGCATATAACGATCTGCATATCCTCCAATACAATACCCCGTCAGAAGCATATTCCGCCTATCAGCATTATCAGGCAGACAGCCGCGTTTCAATGGTTCAGCCTGATCAGCTCTATCATGTGGATACTGCGGAATTTTCCAATGCTTCTATTCCAAATTCAGAAAAAGATCTCGCTGTCGGGTATATCGGCGCTGATGCATTTTGCAAGCAGCTGCTTGAAATAAAGGACACCCTGCCTGAAGTTACCGTTGCCGTTCTGGATACCGGTCTGTATGCGGAACATAACTGGTTTCAGGGCAGAATCGCGGACGGCAGCATTACAATGGTCAACACGGATTCCGATACGTCCGAGGATGTGTTCGGTCACGGTACACACTGCGCCGGCATCATTGCACAAAGCACACCGGATAATGTCAAGATCCTGCCGGTCAAGGTGCTGAGTGACCGCGGCTACGGCTTCGATTCCAGCATATACTGCGGTATGCTCTATGCCGTTGAACAGGGCGCGGATGTCGTCAGTATGAGCCTCGGCGGAAACGGGGAAAGCTGGCTTCTGGATGAGGGCATCGCAAAGCTGAAATCCGCCGATGTCCCGTGTATCGTCGCCGCAGGCAACGAAACCGAAAATGCACAGTATCATCATCCTGCAAGGAATCCGGACTGCGTGACAGTTTCCGCAGTCCGTCCGGACCTTTACGATTCGGGCAAAATTGGTTTTACGCGCACGACATTCAGCAATTACGGTGCGGATATCGACTTCTGCGCACCGGGGCAAAGCATTATGAGCGCATATCTGAACGGTCCGGACAGCATTGAGGGAATGAGCGGCACAAGTATGGCAACACCGTTTGTTGCGGCTGCCTATGCCGACCTGCTCTCCTACGATCCGGAACTTTCCGGCGATCAGATCTATGCCTGTCTGAAAGAAAACGCCAAAGACCTCGGCACAGCGGGCTTCGATGCATATTTCGGCTGGGGAATGATCTCACTGGGCGGCATCCTTTCCGATGATCTGCCGGACAGCAGCGTTCCTGCTCCTAAGATCGCCAAGCCCGACAAGGTCGAGATCAACGAAGGATATTACCTTAATCCGCCCGATACATCCGGCAGCAGCTGCCTGATCGAGCCGGATGTCCCGTTTGTTCACAATGCCTATGAATATCATTTCTCGCTGATGCAGAATGCCAGACTCATCCTTCGTACACAGTCCGGCAAGCCGGTTTGCGGCTCCATCGTAAACATGATGGACTATTCCGGCTGGGATATTTCCGATACGACACCGGCTGATCTTGAGCTGGGCACATACGTCCTGAGACTTGATGACGAACCGGCTTTGGCGTATGAAGATCAGGAGATCTGTACTCTGCATACGGAAGCACTTTCGCTCTATATGACGGATGTGGAAGCGGTTGACGCATTCTATACCGGCAGTCCGGTCAAGCCGCAGGTTCATGTTCATCTGGACGGAAAGCTGTTGGAGGAAGGCACTGACTACAGGATTCTTCCCGACACGCCGCTGACAGAAATCGGCAGATACCGCCTGCAAATCGAAGGCATGGGCGGCTATTATGACGACCGTTCCTTCACGTTCCATATTCTGCCTGCGGAAAAGACAGATGCACCGCTGCTCAGTGAAGGCGATCACACCGCAGAGATCAATACGCCCGGCGAAACGGTCACATACCGCTGGATCCCGGCATCGGAACAATATTGTTTTTACTGGAACAATAACCGTCCCGGCAGCATCCGTATCATGGATGCATCGGGGAATCTGACAGCGACACTTTCCGAGATCGGAGAACAGAGCGTTATTGCCGATGTGATTCCGGATACGGAATATTATGTCAATGTATCGCTGGAATCCCCGACACTCACCGGCAGCATTCCGTTTTCTGTGACCGCAGATTTCCGTATGCTGGAAGACTGCAAGATCATCATGCCGGAGCGCCTGAAAGCAGAATCCGGTATTCCCGAATATTCGATCTATGACGGCAAAACAAGACTGACAGAGGGTATAGATTTTGAGGTGTTTGGAGTCTGCGGTGAACAGCAGTACGGTCTGGCGGAAATAATATTCCGCGGCATCGGCAAATATCACGGTATGATCGAGCGATACTATGAGATCTGTCCGGCATCGCTGAATCCGCTGCCGGAGAATATACCGAAGGCGTTTGATTTCACAGCCGATCAGGATGTGACAGCAGTACGTTCTTTCCCCGGCACAATGCAGCTGTTCCGGTTTGCCGCGCCGTGTGACGGAATCTATCAGCTCATATTACCCGATATAGATAAAACCGGCATCAGCACATTTGTCTATGATGCAGACGGAAAACTGCTTGATCCGGAGAAAACCGAATTCACCATGCAGCGTGAGGAAGCATTGCAGATTCTCTGCGTTACATTCACGATGGCATCCGATTTTAGCAAAGACGATATTTTCCAGCTTAAAGTCGAGACGCTGTCAAATGAGATTTCATGGCAATCGAGCGATGTCGTTTACTTAATGACGACAGACGGAACAGTGCGCATCATGGATGCATATCTCCTTGATACCGGCGGTTTCAGGGTTCCGGACACTGTCATATCTCCGCTGAGCGGAGAAGAAGTTCCCGTTTGTGACATAGATGCGGCACTGTACGAGAGAATTGCGGATACACATACGTTTTACGTCACAAAGGGCAGTCTGATGGAATCAGTTTGTACGGAATATTCGCTCTGTACTGCGGCATATACGCTGACAGAGAATATAGTCGGCGATCTGACCGGTGACGGCATCGTAACAAAGAATGATCTGCTGACGCTGAGCCGCATTCTGACGGAAAGTTACGGCATGATCATAGATGAAGCGGTCATTTATGCTGCGGACTGCAATGCAGACGGTATCGTGGATATGCTGGATATCAGGGCAATGTGCGATCTGATATCTGCGGCAGAACAATAAAAAACTATAGATATGAAAACGCGAACCTGATAAATCATCGGGTTCGCGTCTTTTTTAGTGATTTGCAAATTTGTTTGCGACTGTGAAGATCAGCTTGACCGGAGCAGGGAGCAGTGCTTTTTCAGCATTTTTCAGTTCCTTCCGAATCTCGATATGCTGCGGACAGTGTTTCTCACATCTGCCGCATCCGATGCACTGCGTCATATCGCTGCGCTTTTTCTTGATTGAAGTGACCTGAAAATACTCGCGGCGCACTGAGTTCTTTTTCTCCAGATACATCTTATTATAACAGCTGAACGCCGTCGGAATATCCACACCGCGCGGACACGGCATACAGTAGCCGCATCCGGTACAGCCGACCTTTGCGGCATTCCGGATCGCATCGCGTACCTGCCGGATCAGCGCATGATCCTGCTCCGTAAATTCGCCTGCCTGCACCGTATGCGCAATGCGGACATTCTCTTTCAGCATTTTCAGAGAATTCATACCGGACAGCACACAGGTAACTTCCGGCTGTTCCCAGAGCCAGCGAAGTCCCCATTCCGCCGGAGAACGCTTCACCGGATGTTCTTCGATCGCTTTTATTGCATCCGCCGGCAGATTTGTAACGAGTCTGCCGCCGCGCAAGGGTTCCATGATAATGACAGGGATACCCTTTTTCGCCGCATATTGCAGACCGCGTCTGCCTGCCTGCGTATGCTCATCCAGATAATTATACTGGATCTGACAAAAATCCCAGTCATAGGCATCAATCAGCTCAATAAATGTCTCCGTGCTGCCGTGAAATGAAAAGCCGATCTGCCGGATACTGCCCTCTTTTTTGCGTTCAGCGATCCACTTCTCAATTCCGTATGCTTTCATGCGATCCCATGACTGCAAATCGCTGAGCATATGGATCAGATAATTGTCTACATAATCCGTGCGCAGACGCGACAGTTCCTCACGGAAGAAACGGTCGATCGCATCGGGCGATTTCACAAGATAATACGGCAGTTTTGCCGCAATCATGATCTTCTCGCGGCATTGATTCTTTTCGAGTATCCTGCCGAGTGCATCCTCACTTCCCGGATACACATACGCCGTATCAAAATAATTGACACCGCAGCGAATCGCCTGCATGATCTCACGCTCCGCCTTATCCATAATGATCTTGCCGCCGCTTTTGGTAAAGCGCATACAGCCGTAGCCGAGCAGAGAGATCGGTTTTCCGTTCCGCAGTTTCCGATATTGCATAATAAGCCCATCCTTTCCGGTTTATTGTTTCACTGCTCCGTCATCCGACAATGCCGGAACGCTCAATGCCCTCTGTGAAATGTTTTTGCAGGCAGACATAGAGCAGAAGCATCGGCGTAATGGAGATCAGACAGCCTGCTTCCAGCCAGACGATCATCTCACGCGAAGTGACATTTGCATTTGCCTGATTGAAAACGGAAAGGCTCAATATTCCGTCCAGATTTTTCAGCACCAGTGAAATTGTCTTGGTATTGGTAAAAAACGAGCCTGTAACATAAAAATCATTCCAGTACCAGACGACCGAAAACAGAAAAACCGTCAGGAACGAAGAGCCTGCATTCGGCACCATGACACGCAGAAATGTCGCAAACGGACCGCATCCGTCAAGATACGCGGCATCTTCCAGTTCTTTCGGAAGTCCGCGGAAAAACTGCCGGAAAATAAAGATCATCAGTCCTGCACGGATACCGTTTGCCGTCAGCGCAGGCAGATACATCACGAGCATATTGTCGATCAGGTTCACTTTTCCGAACAGAAAATTCCGGAACGTGCTGTAAAGCGGAATCGAGATGACCTGTGTCGGAACAAGAATCATCAGGATCACGATCCCAAAGAGGAATTCCCTGCCCTTAAAGCGGAACCGTGCAAACCCGTATCCGGTGATCGCGCAGGTTATGACCTGACAGACCGAACAGCCGATATTCAGAATCAGCGTATTGATCAGCGGATTATTTTTCGTCTGTGTCAGCCCCATTGCGGTGATCGTCTGCTTCATGACGCGCAGTGTCAGATGCCGCGGGATCCATATAATCGTCGGATCGTTCATATCGGTATTCTCACGGAAGGCGTAGGAGATCATGAACAGCAGCGGCGTCAGAATCACAAAGCCCAGACCGAACAGGATCAGAAACCGGAACACCGGCCAGACCTTTTCTGTGAGCTGACGGCGGCGCAGATAGGCGATCTCTTTCGCATCCATGCGCTGCATCCGGAGCCGCATGGCTTCCTTTTTGCTCATGCCGTCACCGACCTCATGCGGTTCATGCACATCGGGTATCGCACTTTGCGGGATACTGCTTTCCGGCTGCTGTGCCGGTACGGTGTTTTCAGCCGTTTCGGGGATGATCTGTTTTTCGTTATCCATATCCTTCCCCCTCATTCGACCTCATAGAAGATATAACGATTTATGAAAACCGTCACAATGCCGACAACAATCATCACGACCGCAAAATAACTCCAGACCATAGATGCGGCATGGGCATAATCCCAGTCCAGCTGCTTTGCAAGCACAAGCGCCATGACCTGATTATCCGTTCTGGTAAAGGAATCAATGACCGTATAGATGAAATTTGCAAGGATCATCGGGCTGACATACGGCAGGATGATCTTCCAGAAGTATTCCCATGCGGTCGCGCCTTCCATCGCCGCCGCTTCCTTTGCAGAGACAGGGATATTCTGGAGTGCCGCAAGGAAGATCAGTATCTGGATGCCGCTGCTCCAGACAAGCCCGAAGATATTGGTGACAACGGAATTGATGACCTCGCTCAGCTGACTGCTGATATTCATAACGCCCAGAAATTCGAGCAGCTTATCCACGATATCCGTTTCAAAGAGCGTGGAGAACTGCGCACCGCTGTCCGCGCCGGTTGCCGCAATATTGCCGCTGATGATATTGTAGACAGGGCCGGTCGCAATGATGACCGGCAGAAAGAAGATCGCCCGTGCAAATCCCCTGCCCTTGAATTTCTGATTCAGGATCACTGCAATAAACAGCGAAAAAATCAGGATCATCGGCGTTGTGATCGCGGTATCTTTCAGCACCAGCAGCAGATTTTCCTTATAATCCGGATCAGCGGCAAAGGCATATTTGAAATTGGCGAGCCAGTTCTGTCCGGCATCCCACAGCCAGACCTTGCGCATTCCGCCGACATCCGGCTTGAGCTGCGCATTATCCATAAAGCAGTAAAAAAAGGATTCGATCAGCGGAATCAGAAACCACAGCACCGTACCGATCAGCCAGACGGAGATAAAGCCGTAGCCATAGAGAGCTTTTCGGCGTTCGTATGGAATTTTCATTGCTGCTCCGCCGCCCCCTCTCTGAGATACTCGGTCTGACCGTTTACGGTCACGGAGCGTTCGTTCAGATCAACGACTGTTTCCGTACCGTTTGCGTATACAGTTGTAATGCAGTCACCCTTCCGCACATAGCTGATGATCTCGGAATCGCTGACCTGCGCCAGAATATCCTTCGTAAAATCATAATACTGCGCGGCATTTTCGAGCCAGTGATCTGCATTTGCATAATAGAAAACATCAAAATCGGTGTCCTTCAGCTCGCTGGTATCCGCTTTCAGCAGATCAAAATGCAGATTGCTTCCGGATGCGAGTGCGAGCATGACCATGCGCTCTGCATCCGCGCTGCCGTTGACCGCCTCAGTCGAATAAGGCATGACACCGTGCATCACGAGCTGATACAGCGGAATATCGCCGTCAAACAGATTGAAGCCGGAAGAATACAGCGGCATATCGGTGATCGTATCCGTATAGGGCAGAACATAGGCATTCGGATCTTCCGAAAGCACTGCCCCGACATCCGATCTCAGCAGTTTCAGGCTGTCCTCAGTATACTGCATTGCCTGATCGCGTGAAGCACCTGATTTTTTGCCGTAATCGCCGTACAGCGCGGACGACAGGCCGCCGATGCTGATGCTCTGATATCCGGCATCCGCATAATTCTCCGCAAGTTTCTGATACAGCGCCGGAAACGCATCCGGAGAAAGCAGCGACATCGTTTTCTTATCGCCGTATGGGATGCCGTAGGCACGCTCATAATCCACGATTCGTGCAAATGAGCCGGAGACACGCACCGCCGTATCCGTCAGTGCCCGATATCCGTTGCCGGAATAAAAAGCGGTATTTGTCACGGTCGGATACCATTCGATCTGATTCTGTTCCATGAAGGATATCAGCCCGTTCAGACCGGATGCACCGCCCAGCGTGCCGGATGCTTTCGCCTTGAAATCGACCTTTCCGCTGATCCCTGCATCCGTCCAGCGGTTCAGGGAAACGACCAGATCATCCGCGCCTGCATCCTGTAACGCCTGCAAAATGCCCTGCATCTCCTGATAATCCGTCACGGCAGTTTTCATAAACACCGGAAATCCGAGGATATTCCGCTGCTTCATACACCCGCCGTAGAGGTCGATATAGAGCTTTGCCTGATTTGCCTCTGCCGTTTTCGGGATATTCTTTTCATCCAGAAGATACTGCCGGTAGCGTGCCGCTATATCAACATAATCGAGCGTTTTGCCGCCGTCTGCATTGACTGCATCCGAAGCCGTCAGCGGATAATAGCGCACCTCTAATTTCCGGTGCGTCAGATTCTTCTCATAAACATCAAGCGGATTCATCTGATCGCCGCCGAGATAATACTGATCTTCGGCACGCAGTACAAATTTGAAGTAACAGCGGTTATATCCGGTATTGGACTGTCCCTTGCCGCTGACATCGGCACAGAGCATACAGCTCCCGTCCCCCTCAGATGCAACTGCAAGCATCGCATTTTCGCCCTTGCAGATGCCGAACATCGGCAGGGATACACCTTCCGTGACAGCGCCCTTTGTTTTCGGTACGGCGGTCACATCCGCACCGTAGATCATCTGACTGTAGGTTTTCGCAGTATATTTCTGATTATTGAAATGAATGACAGCGCCGCTTCCGTCCGGAATAACAAAATATCCCTGTTCCTGACTGTCCGCCGCACCGAATGCATTGAGAATTGCAAGAGACTGCGCAAGCACGGGACTTTCATCCGATACATCGTGTTTTTCAGTGATATCGGCAGTATCAATCCGAACCGCAAGATGATCCCCTTCCAGCACATAGGAAACCGGAATTTTGATACCGGTTTTGCGGAAGAAATAGATCACCTTCACCCCGTTCGGGATATTTTCAAATGTAAGATTGGTTTTCAGCACATCGCCGGAACGTGCATTGGTCACGGAACGCTTCTGGATCTGCGCCGCTGTCAGCACCACACCGGAGCGCAGTTCCGAACGCAGAACAGGCGTAGCAGCGGAATCGCCCCCTGCATTGACCGGAGATGACCACCAGACACAGCCATTTGCCTTATTGACAAGCGCAAACAGATCTTCCGGCTTTTCATCATTTTCCGTATCCAGTTTTGCATCATCCCACACCCAGAGTTCGAGCTTTTCATTTTCCGCGGCTTTCCGCATTCTGGAAAATACGTCCTTCTCGGTACGATTCACCCAGATCTCATCTTTCTCTGCCTGCACATCCGTATCGGCTGCGGCATCTGTTTCCGGCTCTCCCGCAGCAGGAAGCACAGCGGTCGGGAGCATCATTGCGGCAGCAAGGATGCAGCACAGGATATGACGTTTTTTCTGCAATCCGATCACCGCCCCTCAGACTCTTACGCGATACAGGATTTCCGTATACAGCGAATAGAAGAATACGTAAACCTTCTGAAACAGCGATAAAAGCAGCACCGCAAGGAACAGGATGATCAGCATGGCACAGAGCGTCAGGATAATTGCGGCGATCGTTTTGGTGAATGAATACTGATGCACCGCCTTGACCGCCTCAAACAGCAGGAGTATCGTCCAGATGATGCCGACATAATACACAGCATCGAAAAAGACTTTTTCATCCCGCACCAGAATATGTGACAGAATGACCTGCACAAACATCTGCACAACATACGGGATCAGCGCGTAGGAACTGTATATTGCAATATTTTTCATCGTGCCTTCGCCGTCCAGCAGCGTACAGACCGCCCAGTTTCCCAGCACCCATGCAAGGAAATAGACGACTGACTGCATGATATACGGCACAACGGAGAACAGCGCATCCGGCAGCGGAAAAAACTGAAAGCCGCACCAGCGGTCGGAAGCGATCAGCCCGACAAACAGCGCTGCAATGATTATGGCAGTAATTTTGAGCGTGCCGCCCTTTTTCCATCGCAGATCCTCAAAGCCCTCAAAAGGATGAAAGACAACGTGCTTCACCCACTGCGGCTGTGTCAGGTCCATCATGCTGTCTCTCCCCCTTTCTCCGGTGCATTGTTTTTCTTGCGTTTCCGCAGATAAAATTTGAATATCTGTATGCCTGCAATGAGCAGAACGATCACGGCAAGGATCACCGTCAGATGTCCGCGCAGCCATTGCGAACGATACCGTTCAAAGGCGCGGTTATACCGTCCGGATGCATCGGCTTTTTTGGCATATTCCATAGACTCCCGATATCTGCCCATATTGTAATATGCACTCGAAATGCCGAGATAGGCTCTGCGGTAATTGCCGTCACATTTCAGCACTTCCATCCACGGTTCCAGCGCTTCTTCATAATATCCGGCATTATAAAGCTGTGCGGCATTGTGAACGATACTGCCGAACGCGGTCTGTTCAAAGACCGTCACTGTCCCCTTTCCGGCATCCAGAACATAGATATTCTCACAGTCTGCACCCATCGTTTCAACTGCGGCGACATTGCCCTGCGTAAAAGCACCGAGCTGATCGCCGGTCGTTCCCATGATAAACAGCAGTTCGGCTTCCTTGTCATATTGGAATACTCTGCCGGTCGCCGCATCGAGACAGTTGATCGAACCGTCATCCCCGATATCAATATCGACGATCCTTGTTTTATAGGTCGTTCCGGAATACCATGTCGAAAAGAGGTCGCCCCAGACATGATCCGACATATAGCTGAACAGATTATAGCCTTCCGGATTCACCTTCTTGACGATATCGGTATCATTCGAGCCGGATGAGGTCGAGGTATAGATAAAGCCCTTCTCCGCATCAATATCGAAATTATCGAATGCGGTCGGCGTACTTCTGGCACGATAGCGCTTTTCTTCCTCGGATGCGATCGCATTCCAGAAATGATCGGCGATCACGGACGCGGTCTGTGCAACGGCATTCGCACCGTAATAGCCGATAAAGCTGCCGTCCGGACCGAACATTGCCGCGCCCTTTGTGGTATTATTCAGGACGATATAGATATTGCCTGCATTGTCGCACAGGATCTTCTGCGGCAGAAAGGTAAGCTGCTGATCGTATACTTCGGATTCCGGCTTCGTGATCTCCATGACAGATTTGCCGTCCGGCTGACAGACAAGCGCACGTTCATTTTCACTGTCAGCAATATACATCAGACCGGTATCCGGCGATACATAGACACCTTTCGGTTTTTTCAGCGTTGTCTCTGAACCGTCCGGCATCGTGAATGTGTCGTATATCTGCAATATTTCATCAAATGTGCTGTTGATTTTCAGAATGCGGTTATTGCCGGAATCAGCCAGATAAAACGTATCCTGCGCATCTTTGAACAGATCGGATGGCGCATCGAAAGCCGTTGTTCCGAGGTCAATGCCGGAAACGGAACGCTCCGCAGAATAGCCTGCCTGTGACGGCACCGCCTCACCGAGATAATTATAGTTATATACTTCGTATGGTTCATCCGCAGATGCCGGCAGCATCAGCGCCGAAGCCGCAGAGAGCATTGTGCAGACTGCCGCCGCTGAATGCAGCAGTCTGCGCTTTGCCTTAGTTTTCACGATTTTTCTCACCCTTTCTGCAAGGCTCCGGCTGACATTCAATCCTTGATACCGGAATGTGCCATGGTTTCCATGACCTGACTTTGTGCGAGGATAAAGAACAGCACCGGCGGCGCAAACAGGATGACCGCCGCAGCCATTGTCACGCCCTGACGCGAAATGCCGGCGGATGCCGCCTGCTGAATGACCGTCGGGAGCGTTTTGAGCGATTCGTCATAGACAACACTGCCGCCCGTAATATTCCATGCACCCTGAAATGCAAAGATCGCCATTGTCATCAGTGCCGGTTTCTGATTCGGTATCACGATGCGCCAGCAGATCGTAAAGAGATTTGCACCGTCCACCTTTGCCGCTTCGATCATGGCATCCGGCACGGACATCATGGACTGCCGCATCAGATACAGCCCCATAGAGGAACCGACTGCCGGCAGGATCAGCGCCGACATCTTGTTTATCATGTTCAGTTCTGACATGACCATATACTGCATCAGATAAATGACGCTGCTGTTATAAAGCAGCGAGAGAACAATGACCGCATTGATGAACTTGCTGCCGGGAAAATTGACCTTCGCCAGACAAAATGCCGCCATTGACGCAAATACACACTGCAAAACCGTAACAGATGCCGTTACGAATATACTGTTGAACACATACCGCGAAAACGGCACCCACATCTGCCCCAGCACACGGTAGGTATCCTTGAAATTGTCGAGTGTCGGATTCAGCGTATACCATTTCGGCGGAAAAATAAACATCTCATTGACCGGCTTGACCGCATTCACGATCATCAGCCAGATCGGAAGCACCATAAACAGCCCGAGGATCAGCAGAAAGAGAAAAATCGCGATCGAGCCGCCGACTTTTCTGCCTGCACGCCGGTTGGATGCCCTGAGTTTCCGGATATCCGGCTTCTGCTTTGTCTGTTCGGAAGAATGACGCATATTCTGCCGCACCCCCTCAGTCCGTATATTTGCCGAGCAGTCTGCTGATCAGCTTGTTTGCGAGATACATCGCCGCAAACAAAATCAGACAGATCGCAGAGGCATAGCCCATTTCATAGCGGATCCATCCGTAATCGAAGGCGTGTGTCATGATCGTATGCGCCGCGTAATCGGTGCTTGGAAACCCGACCAGATTCCGTGCGACAATATCCGCCGTAAACGCCGAAACGATCTGCATGACTGCCGCAAACATCAGCGAAGGTCCCATGCCCGGTATCGTAATATAAATAAGCTCCTGCCAGCGGTTCCGGATGCCTTCGATCGCACCGGCTTCATACTGCGCCTTGTCGATATTCTGAAATCCTGCCCGCATCGCAAGGAATCCTGCACCCATTGACACCCAGAGCTGCACAATGATCACAACCGGCAGAATATATCTGGAATCGGTCAGCCATTGGATCGCAGAAGTCGTGATGCCGAGATCCATAAGTGCGGAATTGGCGATGCCGTAGCTGTCACCTGAAAAAATCAGCTGCCAGACAGCATAAACGCCTGCCGCCATAGAGGGCGCATAAAAAATCAGCGTAAAAATGACTTTCAGCGTGTGATTCATTTCATTGATGAGCCATGCGAGCAGAAAGCTCAGGATATAGCTCAGCGGGCCGGTCACGATCGCAAATACCAATGTCACGCGGATCGACTTGATAAATACGCTGTCATTGAGAAACAGATTATAGAAATTGCTCAGTCCCACCCATGTCGGCGGATAGGTCACCATATCGAAATCCGTCAGACCGATCGGCAAAGACATAATGACCGGAATGACCGTAAAGATCACGAAAACGATCATAAAAGGCGCGATCATGAGATATGCTTCTTTATTCTGTTTGATGCGCAGCCAAAGCTGCCGCCGCTGTTCCTTTTTCGTTCTGACACCGATCTGATCCGGATTCAAAAGCGGAACACTCCTTTCCTCTGCGCATTCAGTCCAGACCGAGATTTTCGCGTTTTCTGCGAATCTCATCGTTCATATCGCTGTTATAATACATCAGTGTATCACGCGGGTTTTCATTTTCGTTCACAGTTTCCCGAAATGCGTTCATGATATTTCTGGTAACGGCATAGGATGACGGCAAAACGGGAATTTCGGTCAGTGCATCCCACTGTGCGAGCAGCACATTTATCTCTGCATCCGACCAGTTCAGCTGTTTCAGTGCTTCGGCATTGGCAGCCTCATAGCGTCCCATTTGTCCGAGCAGACCTTCCAGTTCCGTGCCGTAAGCAGTCTGTACCTCTGCCGAACAGAACCATTTGACAAATTCCCAAGCAGCGTCCTTGTTTTTGACCTTATCAAAAATGACTGCCCCTGTGCCGCCGGAATTTGATGCATGATTGATCGTGCCGTCCGGCTGTTCTGTACCGGGCATAACGGTGAAATCCCATAATCCTCTGATCTCCGGTGCGGCAACGGCAAGCTGATTTGCAAAGCTGTAATTTGCAATGACGATCGGATACTGTCCCGTCCGGAAATAGCTGTAGGCATCATAGGTCTGCGAAAATTTATAATCGCGGTAGAGATCCGTCCATTTCTCAAAACACTGTATCGCCTGAACGGAATCAAACTGCGTTTTTGTCTGCCCGGGATCATAATAATTCAAGCCCTGCTGAAGGAGCATGGATGCAAAGGTATGTCCTGCCTCAGTTGCGGCAGCCGCATTGGTCGAGGGCAGGATCAGTCCGACACCGAGATGATTTCTTTGCAGGCACGGCAGTGTATCTATAAGTTCATCCCATGTCCGCGGCAGTGCGGTCAGTCCGAGTTCTGTCAGGATATCGGTGCGGTAAAACATCATTGTCCAGTTCTGCGTCAGCGGAATGCCGTAGCAGCCGCCGTTATAGCTGTACTGCACCGATGCATCATGCTGATAGTTTCCGATCACGCTGTCAAAATCCGGAAACTGCTTCATATCAGCAAGCAGACCGCGGCAGGCAAGATTGACCGGAAATTCACCGCCGAGGAACAATGCCACATCCGGCCCTTCTCCTGCAAGCGATGCTTCGACCACGCCGCCGACAACCAGATTCACCGCAACCGGAATATCCGGATGCAGCTGCGCAAATTCATTTTCCACAAGTTCCTTGACAACGAGTGCCTGATCTCTGCCGAGATTCACCCAGACATTGATGACGTCCTCATCATCTGTATCCACATCGGAAAGCGTCGTATAATCCTCGGTAAACGAACCGAGAAACGCCTTGCAGCGGAATCCGAGCTGTTTGAAAAAGTCTGATCTCAGCGAAGAAAAGTCTGTATCGGCAGATGCGACCTCGATATAGTCGATCTCAAGCGGCTGATCGCGGTAATCGCAGATAAAGCTGGAAATTGTCGAGATATTGTCCTTGATCTGCCGCACATAATTCGGGATGCGGCTCGGTTTCTCCACGCATTTATCGAGGATCACATACATTCTCTGGAGTGCCGCCGCTTCAGAACCGAGCGTACCGGAAAGCTGTTCGATGCCGTTCTGTGCATTTTTCAGCTCCTGCGAAAGCCGCATGAAATCCTGGATCAGTGTCGGGACGCTTTCCTCAACATAATAATCATTGTATTTATCCGGATTCGGGCCGGTGATCATGAGGATCTGCTTATAGCAGGCATTCAGACCTGCGACCGTGCTTTCTAACTGCCGCATATATTCACCGATCTCGCCGGGCATTGCTTCCAGCGTGATCGTATGGGCTTTTCCGGCAGTGAGATATACATAAGCATCGCCGTCCCCTGCCGTCACGGGTGTCAGTGTCCAGTCATTATCATAATAGAATCTGATCTGTGAAAATGCATCATTCGGGATCTCCCCGTCAATATAGATCCTGCGGTTGGAATAGAATCCGCGCATGACATTCTGCCGCGCCTTGATGCCGATCTTATACCAGCCGTCACCGGAAAGCGCATCCGCCGGCAGTTCCCATGTGATCGTCTGACCGGCATGATCCCAGTTTGCACCGCCGATCGTATTATAGACCATTTTGACCGAATCAGACGGCGATACATGATAGGCGCTGTTGTCATAAGCCGGATAGAGCGTTGCGGATGATTTCCGTACCGCAGATTCGCCCTCGATCCGGTAAAGCAGAGAGGGCGTGCTGTCCAGTTCGCTCTGTGCAGGCGCACTGTATGCCCCGACACATTCCGGCTGACAGAGCCGCAGATATTCAATGCCGATGGATGCCTTGATACCGGTAAATGTCAGCGTATGCGTGCCTTTTTCAAGGGAAAAGATCAGCGGTTCATTGAACAGGCCGTCCTCATCGCAGAGATATTTCAGCTGCCAGTCCGGCTGTTCGATCTGTGAGGGGCGAACCTGATTGCCGCGTGAATCCTTTTTGATCGCGGTGCGGTTGACATATATTTTATTCAGGCAGATGCGCGATGCGGCATCAAACGGCAGAGCGCCGTCGATCTCAAGTGACAGTTCCACCTGATTTGAGGGTGATTCCATTGCATAATAAGAAAGCTGCAATGCATAGATACCGCTTTCGGGAACATCGACCGAATAGGATATTGTACCCTCGGCGCTGTCCCACAGCAGGACTTCCGCCCTGCCGCCGATCGTCCCGACAGAAAAACTGCCGTCCGCTGCATCGGCATAATCCATGCCTGCGATCTGAATATTCACATCGGGGCGCGTTTCTCCGATATGCGAATCATAATAGTCGCTGTAACTGATTTCGTGTGAAAAATGCAGCGAATAGAGATCATCCGCAGCCGCATCATCCTCTGCCGCTCCACAAACCGCCGGCAGACTGAGCATTCCCGTCAGTACGGCACTGACAGCCGCCGTCATGCGCCGGAACATATCGATCATACGCAAGAAATCACCGCCTTTCAGCCGGCATACACCGCAGCAGCGCCGGAGCATCCGGTATACAGCGGCATTACGCCATAATATTCAAACATACTATATTATATCAAATTTGCAGATAATTGTCAAGATGTTGCAAAGCATTTTCATTTTCAGCGCAATAATTTGCAATGATGCACAATCGAATAAAAATATATTGCGCATGGCATTCCTGTTTTTGTCCAATTTTGCACACAGTGAGACGCTGTGCATTCTGCCGAAGAATCAGCCAAAAATCAGCCCATTATACGTGAATACCGTATTTTTTTCAAAAACCCCTTGATTTTTTCCGAAAATATGATACAATAGGAGATGGAACAGTATATCACCGTTCCGAAAACACATACCATATATTACATTTACAGGAGGTAACAGCCATGGCTTATGCAATCAGCGATGCTTGCATCCAGTGCGGTGCTTGCGCAGACGCTTGCCCGGTAGGTGCAATTTCCGAGGGCGACGGCAAGTACGTCATTGATGCCGATACTTGTCTTGACTGCGGTTCTTGCGCAGATACTTGCCCCGTCGGTGCACCGGAGCAGGCATAATCACCGAAACACCAAATGAGACGGCGGTTCCGGCATCCGGAGCCGCTGTTCTTATTTTCCGGCGCATTGGCAAAAACCGCCGCCGGAATCCGGAGATTTTTGCTGAAAGTGAAAAAAATGGGCTGAACCCCTTGCTTTTTCACATCAGATATGATATAATGATACAGCATTTGAATATCCGCCTGTACTTGTAGGGCGAGGTCAAGATGCCAAGTTTATACGAAATGTTCGCTGATGCGTATTTTTCGGTATAAACACAACATTCTTGCAAATGGGTGGTCCGCTGCATTTGCTGCTCAGAAAAGCGCTGGGCGGCGTTCAGAACCGGTATTCTTTTTCCGGTCATTATGTATGAACATCCGTAAACAAATCAAGGAGGAATCCACAATGAACGCTTTGGAGCAAATCAGCAAGTCCAGCATGAAGGAAAATGTGCCGGAGATCAATGTCGGTGATACCGTTAAGGTTCACGTCCGCATTCAGGAATCCGCAGACAAGTACCGTATTCAGGTTTTTGAGGGTACCGTCATTGCAAAGAAGCACGGCGGCATCAGCGAAACCTTCACCGTCCGCAGAGTTGCACACGGTGTCGGTATTGAGCGTGTCTTCCCGGTTCATTCCCCGGCTGTTGACAAGGTCGAGATCGTCCGCAGAGGCGTTGTGCGCAGAGCAAAGCTCTATTACCTGCGCGACAGAGTCGGTAAAGCGGCAAAGGTCAAGGGACTGGTTCGTTGATTGCAAACAAGCGAAATGGGGACTCTTGCAGTCCCCTTTCGTTTTTTCCGAAAAAAATGGAAAAGAGGGATGTTCCATGTCTGAACAGCAGACACAGGCAGAAAAAAAATATACATTCGGCGATTTTATCGGCGATATTCTGGATATTCTGGAAGCAGGCGCAGTATCTGTTTTCGTATTCATTCTGCTGTTCGCATTCGTCACACGCCCTGTCACGGTTGACGGCGGCTCGATGAACCCGACACTCTATGATATGGATAAGCTGCTGATCCTGACACCGCTGAAAGGTGTCCGCAACGGTGATATTGTTGTTGTGGACAATACGGAAGGCGGCAGCTTCACCGATGCAGAGCAGACTGTCGTTGCCCGTCAGCCCGGACTTGACCGTGTGCTGATCAAGCGCGTCATTGCGCGTGCCGGACAGACGATCAGTATTGATACAGCAGCAGGTACCGTCACCGTGGACGGCGAAGTCCTCGATGAACCGTATATCGCCGATCCGACATACCGTGAAGACGGCGCTTTTCACTATCCGATGACAGTGCCGGAAGGATATCTGTTCGTCATGGGCGACAACCGCCTCAACAGCACGGACAGCCGCAGTCCGTCCGTCGGACTGATCCCGACAGAATGCGTATACGGCACAGCGGTCTTCCGCTATGACCGCGAAAATAACATGATCACAAAATGGTCAGACCGCTTTGCGTTCCTGTTCTAAGGCAACGATTTCATAAGGAGATTTACCATGGAGACTGAACAAGCCAAACAAACGCCGGAAGAAGAAACATATTCCCTCAAAGCCTTCATCGGCGATTTCCTCGATATCCTCGAATGCGTTGCAAGTGCAGTATTTATGGTCATTGTCATTTTTACTTTTGTATGCTGCATTGCTGAGGTGGAAGGCACTTCTATGGTCCCGACACTCGAAGACGGCGACCGTCTTGCCGTTTCGCGCCTCTCGCACACCTACGAAAACGGCGACATCCTGATCCTCAATAACTGGGAAGGTCATCCGATGGATCTGGACGGCAACATTCAGACGACTGTCGGCTTTGAAAAGCGGATCGTTAAGCGCCTGATCGCACAGGAAGGACAGACTGTCGATATCGACTTTGATGCAGGTATCGTTTATGTGGACGGTACTGCACTCGATGAACCGTATACCAATACGCTGACCACAAAAGAGCTTGATCATGCCCTGCAATATCCGCTCACGGTACCGGAAGGCTATGTTTTTGTTCTGGGTGACAATCGGAACGGTTCTTCTGACAGCCGCAGCAGCTATGTCGGACTGGTTGACCGGAAGGATATCCTCGGAAAAGTCATGATCCGTATTCTGCCGCTTTCTCATTTCGGAAAAATCGGCGGCGCTGATACACAGAACGGCTGAATCCGCCGCAGATCCGATAGAATTGAGGTGAAGCAGCATGGAGCAAAACGATAAAACTCAGGAAATCATTCTAAACAGCGAGGCAGCAGAACCGCCGATCACGCCGGAACAGCCTGCTGCACCGGAACAGCCTGCGCATACCGAACCGGCAGAAAACGCAGAACAGACCGATATCCCTGATGCCGTTCCTGCGGCAGAACCGAAAGCATCCAAAGGCATTTCCGGACTGTGCAGCTTTCTTTGCGATACCGTTGATCTTGCGGAATCTGTCATCACAGCGATCTTTACGGTCATGCTGATCTTCACATATCTGGTCTGCACCGCAAATGTCGAGGGCGATTCCATGGTGCCGACACTGGATGACGGCGACCGTCTGCTGGTCTCGCGCCTGACACAGCATTATGAGACCGGCGATATCCTGATACTGAATACCGAATCTGCCTATCTGTTTGATACAGACGGCAAACTGACCGCATCCCCCGGACTCGGCAAGACCATTGTAAAGCGCCTGACAGCGCAGTCCGGTCAGACGGTCGATATTGATTTTGATGCAGGTATCGTCTATGTGGACGGTACTGCACTCGATGAACCCTATATCAATACGCTGACAAAGCGCGACAACCGCGCTTTTTCCTATCCGCTGACAGTTCCGGACGGCTATATTTTTGTTCTGGGCGACAATCGTCACATCTCAAAAGACAGCCGGCATCCGGAGATCGGTCTGATTCCGGAAGAAAATATCATCGGAAAGGTACTGCTCCGAATCACGCCGCTTGCAAAATTCGGTACGATCGACAGCAGCGGCGGTCAGCAGACAGAAAGTCAGAGGAATTAAATGGAAGATATGAGAGATATCCAGTGGTTTCCCGGTCACATGGCGAAAACGCGCCGGATGATCGCAAAAAGTCTGCCGCTGGTCGATGCCGTTGCAGAGCTTCTGGACGCAAGACTGCCGCAGAGCAGCCGCAATCCGGAATTCAACCGTCTGACCGGCAAAAAGCCGCGCCTTGTCATTCTCAATAAGGCGGATATGGCAGATCCGGATATCACAAACCAATGGATGCAATACTATAAAAATAAGGGATACGCTGTCATTACGGCGGATTCCAAAAACGGAAAAGGCACAAAGCAGTTTGCTCCGGCGCTGCGTGAACTGCTCAAAGATCAGCTTCAGCGCTATGCCGATAAGGGCATGAAGGGCAGACCGATCCGTGTCATGATCCTCGGCATCCCGAATGTCGGCAAATCCTCAATGATCAACCGACTGGCAGGCGGAAAGCGTGCCAAGGCAGAGGACAGAGCCGGTGTCACACGCACACAGCAGTGGATCAAAACATCTGACGGCGTGGAACTGCTCGATACACCGGGCGTTCTCTGGCCGAAACTGGACGATCAGGAAGTCGCGGTGCGCCTTGCCATGACCGGCGCGATCCGGGATGATATCCTCGATAAAGAGGCACTGGCGGCGCGTCTGCTGACGCTCCTGCATCAGGAATATCCGCAGGCGATCGCAGAACGCTATAAAATTGCACCGGAGCAGGAAGGCGAAGGCTTTGAACTGCTCGAACTGATGGCAAAGAACCGCGGTATGCTGCTTTCCGGCGGTGTTCCGAATACCGAACGTGCGGCGATCACGCTGATCGACGAATTCCGCGGCACAAAACTCGGACGCATTTCACTCGAAAAGCCGCTTTAAGGGTAACAGCTATGGAATATGTTGAAAAGCTGATCGAAGCCGGCAGACCGGAGCTTGCAGCAGAACTGAAAAACACATGGAAAAATGCGGTCATGTTCCGTATCAGAAAAGATCTGCCGGATGGGAATATTCCGGTCGGAACAAGCAAGATCGGCGGTTATCCCGACCTGCCGCCGGAGATCCCGTATCCGGAGATGTCCGGCTTTACCAGAGAACATCACTTCGTTCGGGCGGAATACAAAACCGAAGTCGTTCCGGAATCTGCCATGCAGCTTCTTGCGCAGATCAATCTCCGTGAACTCGCTGAATCCGGCGCGGATATCGAAAACCGTCTGCCGAAAACCGGTATGCTGTATTTCTTTTTCAGCCATTACGGCTGCGATGTTTTTTCAGATTCGCTTCCTGACGGCACCGTGACGGTCGATACACCCGAAAAGGCACAGATCGCAAAGGTCGTCTACTGGGACGGCGATCTTTCATCCCTGCGCAGAACTGCACCGACGCTC
This sequence comes from Oscillospiraceae bacterium, assembly GCA_045628085.1. Taxonomy (GTDB): domain Bacteria; phylum Bacillota; class Clostridia; order Oscillospirales; family Ruminococcaceae; genus Firm-04. The sequence continues at coordinate 35,918 of JAZQOZ010000093.1, forward strand.
CCCTATTGTGACGGCATCATTCCCGGATATGAAAATGAGCGGGCAGTCGGATTTTTCGCAGAAGATAACTATGATGCAGAAATGCTCGATGATCTCGATGAGATTTGCGAAATTCTCGATATTGAGGACTGTGAACTGATTTTGCACGGTGATAAGCTGCTCGGTGTTCCGTGGACGGTCAATCCGCCGTATATGTCAGCAAAAGAGATCAACCTGCTCCAGATGAGCGCGAATGAAGGTTCTGTTGTGTCCTATTTCTGGGCAATCAAATCAACAGCACTTGCAGAGCAGGATTTTTCATCTGCAAATTACTGGGAAGACTGCGACTGAACCGAAAGGAGCATTCCGATGCCGCGTGCATTGAAAGTATATCAGGAATTATTTGATTTTGACGCTGCAATCCGGACACAGTATCCGGTGATCTGCGGCGTGGATGAAGCAGGCAGAGGACCGCTCGCCGGAGATGTGTATGCGGCGGCTGTGATCCTGCCGCCGGATATCGTGATCGCCGGACTGAATGACAGCAAAAAGCTCTCCGAAAAGCGCCGTGAGGAGCTTGCCCCGATCATCAAGGAACAGGCCGCCGCGTGGTGCATTGCAAGTGCATCGGTCGCGGAGATCGAAAGCTTGAATATTTTGCAGGCGGCACTGCTTGCCATGCAAAGAGCCGTTGCAGGGCTGTCAGTTCAGCCGGAATTTGTACTCACAGACGGCAATCAGGCACCGGATCTGCCGATACTCGTGCAGACAGTCATCGGCGGCGATGCAAAATCGGCAAGCATTGCGGCGGCATCCGTACTTGCCAAAACTGCCCGTGATGCGGCACTCCGTCAGCTTGACGAAGAATATCCGCAGTACGGCTTTGCGGCGCACAAGGGCTACGGCACAAAGGCGCATTATGAAGCGATCGACAAATACGGCATTTGTCCGGCGCACCGCCCGTCATTCCTGAAAAAGTATTATGAGCGAAAAGGTCAGTAAGCGGCAGACCGGCGACCGCGGCGAAGATGCAGTCTGTGCATATCTGGAACGGCAGGGCGCAGAAATTCTCTGCCGGAATTTCACGATTCGCGGCGGTGAAATTGATATTATCGCAAAGCAGGGCGATTTTCTGCTGATCGTTGAAGTCAAGACACGCAGACCGGATGCATTGCAGTCCGGTGCGGCAGCCGTTGACAGTAAAAAACAACAGCATATCATCCGGACAGCAGAACAGTATCTTCTGCGGAATCCGGTCGATTTACAGCCGCGCTTTGATGTAGCAGAAGTCGAATATTCCGGCGCATTCGTCCGGCATATCGAATATATTGAAAACGCATTTGATGCAACAGGTTATTGAGGTGACATGATGGCAGTTAAAAAGCTGAAAAATTTGCGCTGCCCTTTTTGCGGCGGCACGGAAATGGTCAAAGGACTAAGCTCAAGATTTGTGTTAAATGAAGAAAAAGTATCATACGGCGACAGACATCCGATCTTTTGCATCATCTGCAAAAACTGCGGCAGCATCGTCAGGGAGTATATGACAGCACCGGAAAAGCTTCCGGATTACCAATAAAAATGATATCCATGAGGAGGATTTTTGATATGATCTACCACAGCACACGAAACAAGGCGCTGACAGTCAGCAGCGCAGAGGCGATCGCACAGGGCATCTCGGCAGACGGCGGCCTGTTCGTTCCGGGCTTTATTCCGGAGCTGACCGCAGCGGATTTCAATTCCCTGAAAGGCCTCAGCTACGCAGAGCGTGCAGCGCGTCTGTTCAAGCTCTATCTGACGGATTTCACCGATGAGGAACTGCGCGAATGCACCAAAGCAGCCTATGAATCCGGCAGCTTTGAAACACCGGCTGTGCAGGAGATCACTACCCTCGCAGACGGCTCGATGCTGCTCGAACTCTGGCACGGCCCGACCTGTGCTTTCAAGGATATGGCATTGCAGATCCTGCCGCATTTCCTTACCCGTTCCATCCGCAAGACCGGAATCGAAAAGGAAGTCGTTATTCTGACGGCAACTTCCGGCGATACCGGAAAAGCCGCACTCGCAGGCTTTAAGGATGTCCCCGGCACACGCATCATGGTGTTCTATCCGGAGGACGGTGTCAGCTCGATGCAGAAGCGTCAGATGCAGACACAGGAGGGCAAAAATGTCCGTGTCTGCGCTGTCAAGGGCAATTTCGATGACTGCCAGAACGGTGTCAAGACGATCTTCACCGATCCCGCCATGCAGGAAGCACTCGCTGCAAACGGTATGCAGTTCTCCAGCGCAAACAGCATCAACTGGGGACGGCTCGTTCCGCAGATCGTCTACTATGTTTCCGCTTATGTGACCATGCTCGAAAAGGGCATCCTCAAGGACGGCGACCGTTTCAGCATCACCGTTCCGACCGGCAATTTCGGCAATATCCTTGCCGCATGGTATGCAAAACAGATGGGCGTGCCGATCCAGCATCTCGTCTGCGCTTCCAATATCAACAAAGTCCTGACCGACTTCATTGATACCGGTGTTTATGACCGCAAGCGTGATTTCCACGCAACCGTTTCCCCGTCTATGGATATCCTGATCTCCAGCAATCTGGAGCGTCTGCTCTATCACATGACCGGTGAGGACGATGCACAGATCCGTGAATGGTTCGGCGCATTGAAATCCGAGGGCGGCTATCAAATCCCGATCGAGCTGAAGCACCGCATTCAGGCTGAATTTTCCGGCAGCTTCTGGGATGATGCCGCAACAAAGGATATGATCGGCAAGGTCTTTTCTGAGAACGGCTACCTCAGCGATACACATACGGCTGTCGGCATCTGCGCAGCACGCGATTATCAGGCAAAAGCTGCCGACAAATATCCGATGCTCATTGCATCGACTGCAAATCCGTATAAATTCGGCAATGCAGTTCTCGCAGCGATCGGCGGCGATACCAATGCCGATGAATATGAGATCCTCGACCGTCTTGCAGAAAAATCCGGTATGAAGATTCCGGCGGCACTTGCCGAACTCAAAACAAAGGCTGTCCGCTTCAAGGATGTTGTCGCACAGGATGAGATGCCGGCATTCGTCAAGGGCGCACTCGGCATCCAATGAGCCTTTATGTGATCGGCGATACACATCTTTCCTTCGGCACGGCAAAACCGATGGATATTTTCGCCGGCTGGGAGAATCACACTGCTGTTTTGCAGGAAGCATGGTGCAGCCGCATCACAGCGGATGATACCGTTGTGATCGCCGGTGATATTTCTTGGGGCATGAGTATGCAGGAAGCCCTGCCGGATTTCAAATGGCTGAACGCACTGCCCGGCAAAGAGAAGATCATTCTCAAAGGCAACCACGATTACTGGTGGTGTACCATGAAAAAGATGCAGGAATTTTTTGCGGAAAACGGTCTGGATACGCTCCGCATCCTGCACAATAACTGCTATGCCTGCGGTGAATACGGCATCTGCGGCACACGCGGCTGGGTGAATATGGAGCCGGAAACCGCCAGTCCCGATGATGCCAAGGTCAGTGCCAGAGAAGCACAGCGCCTTGAAGTTTCCCTGCAAGCCGCATTGCAGCAGGGATTAAAGCCGGTCGTATTCCTGCATTATCCGCCGGTTTACGGTATCAGCTGCAATTATCCGATGCTGGAAGTACTGTGGAAATATCCGGTCACGGACTGCTGGTACGGGCATATTCACGGCAGATCACAGCATAGGTATGCGATCAACGGTGAACGGGACGGCATCTGTTATCATCTGATATCAGGTGATTATGTGCAGTTTATTCCACAAAAAGTGCTATAAACTATTGAAAAGGAAGAAAGCATAGAAATCTCTGGAAATAATCCGGTGTTTGTGCTATAATAAAGTGTATCTGTCAATATACAGAATCCAACGGCATGACATTTATGCCGTATTATTGAGAAAACGAAATATGGAGGAACTGTTATGAGCCTGATTAAGGACGAAAAAACCGATGTAAATATGCGGGAAGTAACCTTCTCGATTTCCGCAGAAGACCTTGAGGCAGCCTGCGAGCGCGTCTATCAGCGTCAGAAGAAGGATATCGCTGTCAAGGGCTTCCGTAAGGGCAAGGCACCGCGCAAGATGGTCGAAAAGCTCTATGGTAAGGACGTTTTCTTTGAGGATGCAGTCAATATGATCATCCCCGGCGAGCTGGATGCAATCCTGCGCGAGAAAGAGATCACCATCATCGACCGTCCGTCTGTTGAGCTGGTTTCCTGCACAAAGGCTGATGGTGCGGTCTGCAAGGCAACCCTCATCACCAAGCCGGAAGTTACCGTTGCTGCTTACAAGGGCATCCACGCTCCGATGAAGGTTCGTGAGATCACCGATGCAGATGTCGATCAGCAGATCGAGATGCTCCGTCAGCGTCAGGCTCGTATGATCGAGGTCGAGGACCGCGCTGCCGAGAACGGCGATGAGGTCAAGATCAACTTTGAAGGCTTCATTGATGATGAGGCATTTGAGGGCGGCAAGGGCGAAAGCTATCCGCTTCGTCTGGGCAGCGGTCAGTTCATTCCGGGCTTCGAGGATCAGATCGTCGGCAAGAACATCGGCGACAAGTTCGATGTCAATGTCACCTTCCCTGAGGAGTACGGCGATGACCGTTATGCAGGCAAGCCTGCTGTCTTTAAGGTCGAGCTGCTCGGCATTTCCGCACAGGAGCTGCCGGAGATCGACGATGAGCTTGCAAAGGACGTTTCCGAGTTCGATACCCTCGCAGAGCTTCGCTCCGATGTCGAAAAGAAGCTGAAGGATTCCGCTGAGCAGTCCGCACAGGCACAGTTTGAGAACGCTCTGTTTGATACCATCGTTGCAGGTACAGATGCGATCATTCCGCAGGTTCTGTATGATCGCCGCATCGACCAGCGTATCCGTGAGTTTGAGAGCCAGCTCCAGCAGCAGTACGGCGAACTGAAGCTGGATGAATATCTCCAGCTCACCGGCATGACCATTGACCAGCTCCGCGATGAATATGAGCCGCAGGCAAAGAAGGAAGTCACACTCCGCCTTGCACTCGAAAAGATCGCAGATACCGAAGATATTCAGGTTTCCGATGCAGAGCTCGAAGAAGCACTGACAGAGTTTGCAGGAGAGCTGAAAGTTCCGGTCGAGTTTGTCAAGTCCCGCATTCCGGTCGAGGATTACCGCACCGATATGCGTGTTCAGAAGGCTGTCGAGCTGATCAAGAACAACGCTGTTGTTGACAACGAAGCTGCTGAGGAAGAAAAGGCAGAAGAAGAAAAGCCTGCTGAAGAAGCAGCCAAGGATGCAGAATAATCAGGATCTAAAAATCTGAAATGAACCGGTTCCTGCCCGTGAAGTGTTTTCTTTGCGGCGCAGGAACCGGAAATCTGCTTTATTATGAAATATGCGAAAATTCGTTATTTCTGCAATCACACGCCGAAAGGAAGGTACACCATAATGAACAATATGCACATGAGTCTTGTTCCGACTGTCATTGAACAGACGAATCGCGGCGAACGCGCATACGATATCTATTCACGACTGCTGAATGACCGCATCATTATGCTCTCTGAGGATGTCAATGATGTAACTGCAAGTCTTGTGGTTGCACAGCTCCTGTTCCTCGAAAGTCAGGATCCGGAAAAGGATATCTCACTGTATATCAACAGCCCCGGCGGTTCGGTTACTGCCGGCATGGCGATCTACGATACCATGCAGTATATCAAGTGCGATGTTGCAACGATCTGCATCGGACTTGCTGCTTCAATGGGCGCTCTGCTGCTCTCCTCAGGCACAAAGGGCAAGCGTATGGCACTCCCGAACAGCGAGATCATGATCCATCAGCCGCTGATCATGGGCGGCGGTCTTTCCGGTCAGGCAACCGATATCAAGATCCGCACAGACAATCTGCTCCGTACAAAGAGCAATCTGAACCGCATTCTCTCTGAGAATACCGGCAAAGAACTTGCAGAGATCGAACGCGATGTCGAGCGCGATTATTTCATGACCGCTGAGGAAGCACTGAATTACGGCCTGATCGACAAAGTTGTTTCCAAGCGCTGATCTTTTACAGATATAGAAATCCGTCCGGAATCCGATTCGGAATCCGGTTCCGAAACCCATGCAACATACTGGAGAAATAGTTATGCCTGAAAAAGGATTGAGAGCCTGCAATTTCTGCGGCAAACCGGAATCGAAAGTGCAGAGTATGTTTTCTGCCGGCGATAACAATATCTGTGACGAATGCGTCACATATTGCTATGAGCTGCTGTACGGTGACCGCGATGTCAAAACGCAGCCGGCGAAAAAAGGCAGCAGCAAGTTTAACAGCAAGAAAATCAATCTGCTGAAACCGGCAGAAATCAAGAAAGTCCTCGATGAATATGTCATCGGTCAGGACAGCGCAAAGATCTCGCTTGCCGTTTCGGTCTATAACCACTATAAACGAATCCTCAGCGCAGATGACGGCGATGATGTGGAGATCCAGAAGAGCAATGTGCTGCTGCTCGGCCCGACTGGTGTCGGAAAGACCTATCTTGCACAGACACTTGCAAAGATCCTCGATGTACCGTTTGCGATCGCTGATGCGACAACGATCACCGAAGCCGGCTATGTCGGCGATGATGTCGAAAACGTCCTGCTGCGCCTGATCCAGGCAGCAAATTTTGATGTCGAAGCAGCTGAACGCGGCATCATCTATATCGACGAGATCGACAAGATCGCCCGTAAATCTGAAAATACTTCTCTGACACGCGATGTCAGCGGCGAAGGCGTACAGCAGTCCCTTCTGAAGATCATCGAGGGTACTGTCTCGAATGTTCCCCCGCAGGGCGGCAGAAAGCACCCGAATCAGGAGTTTATTCACATCAATACCAAGAATATCCTCTTTATCTGCGGCGGCGCTTTCGACGGTCTGGAGAAGCATATCGTCAGCCGCACAGAGTCTTCCGGACTTGGTTTCGGCGCACAGGTTCTCTCCAAAAAGGAAAAATCCGAAAATATATTCCGCAAGGTGATCCCGCAGGATCTTGTCAAATTCGGTATCGTACCGGAACTGGTCGGCAGACTGCCGATCATCACAACGCTTGATGAAATGGATGAGGATTCTCTCGTCCGTATCCTGACAGAGCCGAAAAATGCTTTGCTCAAGCAGTATGCAAAGCTGTTCCATTATGACGATATTGAACTGGAAATCGAGCATGATGCCCTGATCGCAGTCGCAAAACGTGCGCTGGAACAGAAAACAGGTGCGCGCGGACTTCGTGCAATTCTGGAAGGCATCCTGATGCAGACAATGTTTGACGCACCTTCACACAAAGACGTTAAGAAAGTGGTTGTCTCTGCCGCTTGTGTGGAAAATCATACTGCACCGACATTACTTGATGACAAAGGACAGGAAATTACTGCTGCATAATTCAATGCGAAAAGCTGATGTCAAATCTCCTGCGGTCTGCTGCCGTGGGAGATTCTGTTCTATTATCAGGAAAAGTTCATCTTCTTTTCACAATTTTCCGCAATTTACTGCTTGATTCTTTGCGCATTATCATGTATAATAATAGACAGAACAAAATATAACACATTTTAACTCCCGACCGGCTGCGCACGGTCCGGAGTGGATTCTTCGCCGCGCAGGGCAGATAGGAAAAGACAATGCAAGAGAAAGAACGCACTGACGAAACATTTATCATTCAGGAAAATGAGGAAAACATGATTCCGGTCGTTGCACTGCGCGGACTTGTCGCGCTGCCGCACATGGTCATTGACTTTGAAGTCGGCAGAGCAGAATCCCGCAAAGCTGTGGATGCATCCCTCGACCGCGACCGCAAGATTCTCCTGATTGCACAGCGCGACCAGACCATTCTCGAACCCAAGCCGCGCGATCTCTACCGCATCGGCGTAATATGTGAGATTCGGCAGGTCATGCGCAGCCGCGAAGGTACGCGCGTTCTCGTTGAGGGCATATCGCGTGCAAAAGCGCTCCGACTGCTCCCGCCCGATGAAACCGGCGAATACTGGCGTGCGGATTTCAAGCCGATGCCTGCATATTCCCGCAGCAAAAATGATCCGATCGAGATGCAGGCGATCATCAATTCCGTGAAATCACAATATTCAATATACTGCAAACTCTCGCACCGCACACCGCGTGAATTTGCTGAAATGGTGCTTGCAGAGGAAGATGCAAAGCAGCTCTTTGATGCAGTATGGTCAAATCTGGAGATTGATTATCACGACCGGCAGATGATGCTTGAGGAATCGAATCTCTTTCTCCGCCTGACAATGCTCTATGCGGTTCTGATCCGTGAAAATGAGATCCTCAAAATCGAAACAGAACTGCAAAACGGTGTCCAGATGCACATTGACCAGAGCCAGCGTGAACTCTATCTGCGCGAACAGCAGCGCATCATCAGTGAAGAACTGGGCGAAACCGATGAATCCGATACTGCATCTTACAATAAGAAAATCGAAAAGCTCAATGCAAGCAATGAAGTCAAAGAAAAGCTGCGCCATGAAGCACAGCAGCTTTCCAGAATGCCGTCCGGCTCACAGGAAGCGTATGTAATCAGCAATTATCTCGATACCGCGCTCTCTCTGCCGTGGGGCACGACAACAAAGGAAAAGCTCGATATCCCGAAAGCGGCTGCCCTGCTTGATAAAGAGCATTACGGTCTGAAGCGCGTCAAAGAGCGCGTTCTGGAAGCCATGAGTGTTCATGTCCTTCAGCCGAAACTGACAGGTCAGATCATCTGCCTGATCGGTCCGCCCGGTGTCGGCAAAACCTCGATCGCACAGTCGGTCGCAAAGGCTCTCGGCAGAAATTATGTCCGCGTATCACTCGGCGGTGTACGCGATGAAAGCGAAATCCGAGGTCACCGCAAAACCTATGTCGCCGCCATGCCCGGCAGAATCATCGAGGCTATGCGGCAGGCAAAAAGCATGAATCCGCTGATCCTTCTCGATGAGATCGACAAGCTCTCCGGTGATTTCAAGGGCGATCCGGCAGCGGCACTGCTGGAAGTGCTGGACAGCGCACAGAATCACGCCTTCCGCGATCATTTTCTCGAAGTACCGTTTGATCTGTCACAGGTCATGTTCCTGACTACTGCAAATAATGCGGAAGCGATCCCTGCACCGCTTTATGACCGTATGGATGTGATCGAGGTCAATTCCTATACCCGCGAGGAAAAATTCCACATTGCCAAAGAGCATCTCATCAAAAAGCAGATCAAAGCAAACGGTCTGAAAACAGCACAGATCAAACTGACCGATCAAGCGATCTACGATCTGATCGACTTCTATACCCGTGAAGCAGGCGTTCGTACACTGGAACGATGCATTGCATCGCTCTGCCGCAAATGTGCCAAAGCACTTCTGACAGACGATCTGAAAAAGGTCGTATATACGCCGGAATCGCTTGAATCTGCGCTTGGGCCGCACAAATATACCGGTGATTACTATGCAAAGAAGGATGATGTCGGCATTGTCAACGGACTTGCGTGGACAAGTGTCGGCGGTGTCCTCATGCCGCTGGAAGTCCTGACGATGCCCGGCAAGGGTGAGATTCAGGTAACCGGTTCGCTCGGCGATGTGATGAAGGAAAGCGCAAAGCTCGCTGTTTCCTATACACGCGCAAACGCCAAAAAATATGACATCAATCCGGAGCAGTTCAAAAATAAGGATATCCACATTCACGCACCGGAAGGCGCAGTCCCGAAGGACGGGCCGAGTGCAGGTGTGACAATGCTGACGGCGCTGGTTTCTGCAATGTCCGGCATTCCGGTTCGGCATGATATCGCCATGACCGGTGAGATCACGCTGCACGGCAAAGTCCTGCCGATCGGCGGTCTCGTCGAAAAGTCAATGGCTGCTTATAAAAACGGTATTCGCACCGTCCTGATTCCGGAAGCAAATCTGCCTGATCTTGCAGAACTGGATGAAACAGTTCGTGAAGCGATCCGGTTTATCCCCTGCGATCATGTGGAAACAGTTCTGGAAACCGCACTGATCCAACCGCATTATGATACCAAACTGGAGCCGCTGCTTGAGGATGATCTGCAAAAGCTGTCTCTTCCGCCGATGCCCGCGCCGCGCAAGCGTCCATCCAAGACGGCGCAGTAAGGGAGGGCAGAAATGAACTGGAATATCGCGGATTTTTCCGCAGCATACGGTACGGCATCACAGCTTCCGAAAGGTCAGACACCGGAAATCGCATTCGCCGGCAAATCCAATGTCGGAAAATCCACACTCATCAACAAGCTGTTTCAGCGCAAGAATCTGGCGCGTGTCAGCGCAGTCCCCGGTAAAACTGCAACGATCAATTTCTACCAGTGCGACGGCATCACCTTTGCCGATCTGCCGGGCTACGGCTATGCAAAGCGCTCGAAAGCCGAATTGAAACGCTGGCAGGATCTCATCAACGGCTATTTGCAGGGTGAACGCGATCTGCGTGCCGTCCTGCTGCTGCTCGATATGCGGCATCCGCCCACCAAAAATGATCTGCAAATGGTCAATTTCCTGATTGATATGGAAATGCCGTTTGCGATCGTTCTGACGAAAGCAGATAAACTCAACAAATCCGAACGGACGGCGCGGCTTGCTGCATTGCCGCAGGAATTGCCGCAGTTTGAGGATCTGAATGTGACTGTTTTCTCCTCAGTGACCGGTGAAGGCGTTGATAATCTGCGCGGACTGATCGAGGAGATCACCGCAGATGACAGCGAAACCGCAGAAACAACATAAAATATGAACCGCCTGACCATTTTTTCCGGTCAGGCGGTTTCTTTCTATATCAATCTAGGAAAATCAGTTTTTTCCTTCGATCAGATCATCCCATGAAATATTGGAACGTGCAACTGTATTCTTCAAATAGAACTGCAAAATATCCTGCGCATCTGCAACTGTGATCAGACCGTCCTGATCGACATCGGCTGCTGCATCCGCTTCCTGCGAGAACGGATTCTGTCCGCCGGCAAGCATCAGCGAATATACCTGAAGCACAAGCTGTGCATCACCGCTGCTGACAGTACCATCTCCGTCAACATCACCGCGTGCCAGTTTCCCCGGTTCTGTGGATGTTGTCGTGGAAGCGGTCGTTGTCGCTTCAGTCGTGGTGGTGGTTGTTGTCGTTGTAGTTGTTGTCGTTGTAGTTGTAGTGGTAGTCGTCGTTGTTGTAGTAGTGGCAGTCGTTGTGGTGGAAGTCGTGGTAGTCGTTGTAGTCGTTGTAGTCGTCGTGGTGGTCGTTGTAGTAGTAGTTGTTGTATCCGGTGTGGTCGTTGTTGTATCCGCAGAAGTCGTGATCGAAGCGCCGTCCTTACCCTTCAGTGCCTTGAACTGGTAGCCGTATTTCGATGCAAACTCTTTTGCTGTTGAATTGTCATAACCAAACACGATCGTATCCAATACATTGTAGCTGTTGCTGAACAGATTCGGATCATTTGCAAATTCGCACGATGCATTCGGAATTGTCACAGATGCAAGCACTGCGCAATTCTGGAACGTACCCTCACCGATCGAGGCAATGCTTTCCGGCAGCTTCACGGCAGTCAGCGATTTACAGCCGTAGAAAGCCTGCTTGGCAATGGTTTGCAGCTTTTGAGAGAACTTGATATCCTTGAGAGCCGTGCAGGCAGTGAAAGCATTTTCACCGATCTCTGTTACAGTATCCGGAAGCGAAACAGATTCCAGTGCGCTGCATTCACGGAATACGTGCGCACCGATCTTGGTCAGACCGGAGCCGATCGAGAGCGATTTGAGCGAATTACACTTCTGGAATGCGGAATCACCGATCTCAGTCACGCCGTTGCCGATCTTGACATCATGCAGACCGCTGCACGCATAAAAAGCATAGGATGCGATTGATGCGGCACTGTTCGGGATCTCAACAGATTCCAGTTTCGCACAGTCTGAAAACGCAGAGATCGGAATACTGTCAAGATTCGAGGAAAGCTTCACTGTTTTCAATTCAGAGCAGCCCTTGCAGATCTCACTGCCGATCTGACGAACCTGATCCGGCAGCGAAAGCGAAGTCAGCGACTTGCATCCGGCAAAACAGCTGACACCGATCTCACTGAGAACATCCGGCAGCTTGACTTCTGCAAGATTCTGACACATAGAAAATGTCTGATTGCCGATTTTCTTCACCCCGCTGCCGAGCGTCACTTTTTCCAGTGCGCTGCATCTGCGGAATGCGCCGGAATCAACCAGTGCAACGGAATCCGGGATCACAGCCTCTTTCAGCGCGATACATCCGTCAAAGGCAAATGCACCGATCTCGGTCAGCGAAGCCGGAAGTGAAATGCTTTCGAGTGCGCTGCAATCCTCAAATGCTCTTATCGGAAGTGAAGTGAGCTTTTGAGAAAGCTGTACTTTTTTCAGCTGTGTGCAGCCGGATACTGCACCGAGATTCATATATTGAACAGAATCCGGCATGACCAGTTCGGTCATTTCCGAACAGCCGAGAAATGCTTCTTTGCCAATGGAAGTGACAGGCAGTCCGTCCAGCTTTGCCGGTATCTCAACACGGCCGCTCGGAACAGTATTCACAGATTCGATCTGGATATAATTCGGATATTTCAAATAGGTAAAAATGCCGGAATGACCGCGAACCGGCTGCGTTTCCTCTTTGACCGCTGCTGCTGACGCAGAGATCGAGAATGATGTTTCAGCAGGCAGTACAACACCGCTGACACCGGTCAATGCCATAACGGCAGCAAGCATGGCTGTGAATGCTTTTCTTTTCATTTTATATCTTTCCCTTCCCACTTTTTCCCATGACGGGCAATATTTATTATATCATAATCCGGATTATTTTGGCAAGCAGATTGTAATTCTTTAGGATGCTTGCATAAAAATCGAGCGGCATCGCCGAAGATTCCTAATCACAAGGGCAATACAATTTGTATAATCTTATTTCACATACATATTCTGTATATCCGCTGCCTGAAAAGCTGCTGAAACGGCAGGAGCGCCTGTGCTGAAATGCCGCTTGCAGGCATATTTTTTCGGTTCATCGCCGCATTCTGAATGATTTGCTAAGATAGCCTTTTCTTTATACGAATTATACAAATTGTTTTATAAAAATTCAGCATTTCGCATCTATTCATTATGTTCGATTTATGATATAATAAAATCGGAAGAATGTTTCAGTTATTTCTTCCGCATGAAACCGTTTCGTTCTCAAATCGTATCCGGAGGTGTTATTATGAGATCCTCGGTTCATAAAATCACAGCAGGAATGCTCTCCGCTGCCCTGCTTTGCGGTTCGCTTTCTTCCATGCCGGCTGTATATGCCGCAGAAACAGAAGCCTCTGCCGAAGAAACATTCCGCAGTATGATACGCAATGCGTGGGAAAACCATCAGACAAGCGTTTCGCTCCGTTCCCTGCGTCTGCCGATCAATACCGTATCTGATTGGTATTACGATATGCTGTATACCGATGCAGACTGGTTTTATGTTGATTCTGCATTCTCCTATTCATCTGCCAGAGGCTTGACCGGTACGTATGTCAGCACGCTCCAGATCCGGTATCTCTATAGTGCCAAAGCAGTTCCTGCCATGCAGAAGGAACTGGATGATGCAATCACCCAGATCCTCGCCCCGATTGATCCGTCATGGTCAGATGCCGAAAAGGTTCTCTATCTGCATGATTATCTTGCAGAACACTGTGAATATGATCTGACCTATGAAAACAATGATGCCTATACAGCACTCGTTGACGGCATAACGGTCTGTCAGGGTTATTCACTTGCAATGTGCATCCTTTGCCGTATGCTCGACATACCCTGCTATACGATTACGAGCGATTCGCTGAATCATATGTGGAATGTTGTCTGTGTTGACGGTGAATGGTATCACTGCGATTCAACCTACGATGACGGCGCGCCGGATATGCTCGGACACGGCACACATATGTATCTTCTGCAATCCGATGCAGTCATGCAGGATGATCCCTATCACGCCGCAGATGACTGGAATTATTTCTCGGAAGGTCAGACCATCAAATGTGTTTCCGATGATTACAGCGATGCTTTCTGGGTAGGCGCACTGGATACGGTTCAGCCGCTGCCGGACGGTTCATGGTTTTATGCGAAAGCAGTTGATCCGGCAACCGTCCGTCTGGCAAGTCAGGTACAAACGACCTTCTGCCGCAGTACCCTTATGAACAATACAGAAGAATGCGGCACAGCAGCAGCGGCATGGCCGACAGAAACCGGTACAGTCTACTCTGTCTGCTATATCTGCACGGAAGTATCCGGCGACAGAGTATATTATTATGATACACAGAATATTTATGAAATGTCGATTGACGGCAGTGAAACCAAAACCATATATACGCTGACGGAAGAAGAAAAGGAACTCGGCTATATCTACGGAATCCGTCTGAATGATGACTATACACTGTCTTATCAGATCATGAAGCAGCCGGCGTTTGAGAATGCCGATGATCTGCGGATAGATGCAGCATTCCATAGTATCTACGTAGGAGAGCCGTCCTTGCCGTTCTTTACGACAACGACCACGACCGACACCACCACCGAAACAACCGTCACGACTACCACCACAACAGAATCCACGACAATGACGACCTCAACAACATCTGCCCTGAATTCACCGTGGCAGATGGAGCTGATACCACCGACAAAGCTGACCTATACGATCGGTGAACAGCTTGATTATTCCGGCGCTGAAGCCTCTGTTTATATAGGTTCATCCGGCTGGGAAGGATACTATTACCGCATCGCAAACCGGCCGCTCCCTGACAAGGATTTTGTGATCGACGATTCCGCATTTGATTCATCCAAAGAAGGTACATACCGCATTTATGTCAGCTATGCAGAGGACAGTTCCGTTTTCGCATATTTTGATGTCCGTGTCGAAGCCGCAGCAGCCACCACAACATCAACTACTGCAACATCAAAACCGGCGCTGACGACGACTACAACGTCCAAAACATCCACAACAACTTCCAAACCATCTACAACGACAACAAAACCGGTCACGACCACGCAGACGGATTCTACTGCTCCGAAAACCACTACGACCGCACAGCCGACAACAACAACCGTCACAACAACTACATCTGCAGCCACCAAAGCAACGCCGTCCACAACAACAACTACAACTACTACAACTACCACCACTACAACAGCACCAAAGCCGGTTTCCATACTCCCCGGCGATGTCAATCTCGACAATGTCGTTGATGTATCCGATGCTGTTCTGCTTGCAAGACTGATCGCTGAAGATGTAACCGTCCGGATCTCTGAACAGGGACTCATCAACGGAAACTGCAATGGCGATAATTCCCTGAGCAGTGATGATGTGATATATATTCTCCGTGTGATCGCACATCTGATCTAAATACAAAGAAAGCCGCGAAATACAGCTTGTATTTCGCGGTTTTTAACGTATTATTCGTCCTGCTTTGTGGGATCAAACGGAAATGCAGGCATCATCTTGAGCTTGAACAGATTCATCTTGTGCTTACGGTCAATGAGTTCCTTGCTCTCCGGTTTCGGCTCAATGCCTTCACGAATATACAGATCCAGCTCCGAATAGGTGAATCCAAGATTATCCTCATCGGTTTTGCCGCAAAGTCCGTCAGAAGGCGGTTTCTCAACCAGACGCTCCGGCAGTCCGAGTGCCCTGCCGATCGCCTTGACTTCGGTTACGGTAAACTGCGCAAGCGGCGAAAAATCACCGACACTGTCGCCCCAGCGTGTCGAATAGCCTACCCAGTCCTCAGATAAATTGCAGGTATTGGCAACTCTGCCGCCGACCGACTGCGATACAGCATATACAGTCGTCATACGGATACGCGGCGGAAGATTGACCTTCGCCTGCGTGCTGAGCGGTGTCACGGCAGCAACGGCTTTTTCCACTGCGTCAACCGCCTCGCCGACATTGACCGTCACATAGGTTATGCCGAGATGCTTGCAGAGCAGCAGAGAATCATCTATATCCGGCTGTTCGCCGCGCGGCATCAGCACACCGATCACACGATGTGTACCGAGTGCCTTGCAGAGCATTGCCGCACAAACGGAACTGTCCTTTCCGCCGGAAATACCCAGTACAGCCGGACAGCCGTCACCGTTTTCGGCAAACCAGTCCTGAATCCAGCGGCAGCAGTTTTCAATCGCGCTGTTGACATCAAAATGGTACATAGCAATCATCCTTTCAAAAAATAATCCTGTCAGTCATTCTCTTTCAAAGCAGCGAACCTGCTGCACTTGCAAACAGAGCCAGTCCGATATGCGTAAGGGTAAGCACCCAGAAAAGCGGTGAACCGGCGGCGATCCTGCCTGAACGCATACTCTGATGCGGTGTCTGAGACGGCATCCGTTCCGTCATGAGCAGATAGAGCAGCGCAACGGTACCGATCAGCAGAATGCCGAGCGTATAGCTGATATTCACGATCCGCATCGAGCCTTGCGGCAGAAACCGTTCGCAGAGCGAGAGTGCCACACCGGCAGTATTCACGGAAATATGCACCAGAATCGCCGGCGTCACGGAATTGTGCCGGATGGTGATATAGGCAAGCAGAATACCAAGCGGAAACGTAAACAGAAATTGCAGCAGATTCTCATGCATCAGCCCGAACAGAAATGCGGAAAGCAGAATGCCGAACCGCTGACTGACACGGCTTAGATTTTTCAGCACAAGGCCGCGCATTAACAATTCTTCGGTAATGGGCGCAATGACGCAGGCATAAAGTGCAAGCATTGCCACGCGCATAAACGAACCGTCAGTGCCGGCATCGGGAACATAGAGTGATATGCCGAACGAATCGGTCAGGTGAACGATCTGTTCGCCGAGCAGACCGCTTGCAAGCTGAAGCCACAGCCCGATCACGATATAAACAGCAGCACGCGGCGCAGTAAATTTCCGCAGCCGAAAGAAATCATGCAGCTTCAGATTCGTCAGCCTGCATCCGATGAAAAATGCTGACA
Source organism: Oscillospiraceae bacterium (assembly GCA_045628085.1). GTDB lineage: Bacteria > Bacillota > Clostridia > Oscillospirales > Ruminococcaceae > Firm-04. The sequence goes on from JAZQOZ010000093.1 coordinate 52,828, forward strand.
GATTGCCGCAGAGAAACGCGATCAGGTTGATCGCATAGCTGATCGAGCTGTCCGTCAAATACTGCTGAACGATCTGCGAATAATTTTGCGGCAATTCACCGAGTTTCCGCAGATCGACCTGCTGCAGCATTGCAGTTGCGACCAGCTGCAAAAAAACATAAATTGTTGTCGCAGACAGTAATGCAAACAGCAATGCCAGAAAAACCAGTGAGAAATAGCGACGGATCGTGCGCTGTTCATTCGGTGCCGGAAATAGTGACAGCTTGCTGTCCGGCAGATCAATTTCCGGAACAATCGCACGGTAATCAGGCGAATAATCCGGTTCTTCCGTCGGATTGCGAAACGGATTCCTGAGATCGACCGGTGTGATCTCGGAATAATCACGGGAAGTCTGCATAGTCTTTTCCTTTCAAGCGCATCATTTCAGCTTCACAACGGTTACGCCGTCCTCGCCTTCGCCGTAAACACCGAGCCGATAAGATTTGACCTGTTTCATACGGCGCAGATGCTCATGGATACCCTTACGCAGCGCGCCCGTCCCCTTTCCGTGAATGATCGTGACTGTTTCCAGTCCGGAAAGCAGCGAGCCTGCGATAAAGTTCTCCACCATCATGATGCCCTCATCGACCGTACAGCCGCGGATATCCACCTCGTTTACGCCGGAGCGCACACCGCCTGCCTTCTTTTCGGAACGGACAACTGTCGTGTGTACCTTCTTCTGCTCCTGCTTTTGCTTTGCCTGTACTGTTTTTTCAAGGCGCAGATTCTCGATCGGAACGCGGGTTTTCATTGCACCGATCTGCACAGTCACGACCTTTCCGGTCGGTTCGGCGATTACCGTTCCGCTTCTGCCCATCGACACGACCAGAACCGAATCACCGATCTGCAATGCACGCGGCAGTGTATAATCGCTTTGTTCATCGGTATCGGAATTCTCATAAAGCCGGTTGATCGTCTGATTCGACTGCGATTTCGCAGCCGCGATTTTCTGTGCAAAATCCGCATGATCCTTCTGTTTTTTCAGTTCACGGAGTTCTTCCAGAAGTGCATTGGATTCGGTCACGGTCTGTTCCACGATACGTCTTGCCTGTGTGCGGATCTTATTGAGTTCTTCCTCACGGCGCTGTTCGAGCAGTTCAGCCTGTTCACGGATCTCCTTTTCATGCTTTGCGGTACTTTCGCGCAGTCTGGTCAGTTCGGCAAGTTCTTTCTCATGCTCTGCTCTTGCACGGTCAAGCTGTTCGACCGCCTTTTCAAAGCGCTGATTCTCGGTACTGACAAGCCGCTTTGCGTGTTCGATCACATCTTCCGGCATACCGAGTGAACTGGAGATCGCAAACGCATTGGATTTTCCGGGAGAACCGATGACCAGTCTGTAAGTCGGTTTGAGTGTTTCGAGATCAAATTCGCAGGATGCATTCTCCACATCCGGCGTTTCAAGCGCATAGCGCTTCAATTCCTGATAATGCGTTGTCACGATCATTGCCGCACCCTGCATCCGCAGACGTTCGATCATTGCAACGGCAAGCGCCGCACCTTCGACCGGATCCGTACCGGAGCCAAGTTCATCCATGAGAACAAGTGTACGGTCATCCGCCGCCTTGATGATCTCAATATCCTGCAAGGTGTGCGCACTGAATGTCGAGAGATTGTATTCGATGCTCTGCCGGTCGCCGATATCGACGAGAATGCGGTCATAGCAGGCAACACGGCTGCCGTCCGCAGCAGGGATCATCAATCCGCACATTGCCATTGCGGTGAGCAGACCGACCGTTTTCAGCGCAACCGTTTTACCGCCGGTATTCGGGCCGGTAATGATGAGTGCATGATAGTCGATGCCAAGCGAAATGCTGATCGGTACGACTGTTTTCGGATCAATCAGCGGATGTCTTGCTTTTTTCAGCAGCATCGAGCCGTCATCGGAAACCTGCGGAATAATGCCTCTCTGCTGTGCGCCGAGTGACGCTTTTGCAAAATAGAGATTCAGCTCTGCCGCGATCTCATAGCCTTGCAGCATCGGTTCGGCAGATGCACCGCATTCGGCACAAAGCTTCTGAATAATGCGCTCGATTTCTTCCTGCTCCTGTGTTTCCAGCAGCCGGATATCATTATTCGCATCGACGATCGCCATCGGCTCGATGAAATAGGTCTGTCCGGTCGCAGATGTATCATGGATCAGGCCGGCGACGTCACCGCGATGCTCAGCCTTGACGGGGATGACATACCGTCCGTCGCGGATCGTGATGATCTGCTCCTGCAAATAGGTCTGCATGGTCGAGGAGCGGATCATTTTTTCGAGTTTTTCGCGCAGACGCAGTCCTGCCTGCGTAATTTTCCGGCGAATCGAAGCAAGCGCAGGGCTTGCGGCATCGGCAAGGCGTTCTTCATTCTCGATCGAACGCTCCAGAAGATCGGCAAGATACGGATTCGGCTGCAGGCGTTCAAAGAGATCGGTGAGCGTTGTCTGCACGGAACTGCATTGATCGTACCAACTCGCGAGCGAGGAGATCTGCCGCTGAAGCCTTGCGATCTCAAGCAGTTCTTTTAAGGATACGCGCGCACCGGACTGCGTTCTGCGAATTGCGGCGCAGACATCGGTAAAGCTGTCGAATGCAGGCGTACCGAACCGAACCGAAAGCTGAAACGCATCCTCGGTCTTTTGCAGCGAATAGCGCATACGCACCGGATCAGTTTCGGGAACGAGTGCGCGTGCGAGTGCCTTTGTTTTTTCATTTGCAGCTTCGGATGCCAGTTTTTCCAGCACCTTCTGCAATTCCAGTGTAATATAATCCTGTGATAATGTATTCATATTGTTCCTCAGTTTTCTTTCAAAATCAGTCGGAGCAGTATGGCTGTCAGCAATTAGCGGCAGCCCCATTTCATCGAAATGTCAAATGCCTTGACGCTGTGCGTGAGTGCGCCGATCGAGATGATATCAACACCTGTTTCCGCAACACCGCGCAGTGTTTCATGCGTAATGCCGCCGGATGCTTCCAGCAGCGCTCTGCCGTCCGTGATGCGGACAGCCTCCTTCATGGTATCATTGTCCATGTTATCGAGCATGATGATATCGGCTTTCGCTTCGAGTGCCTGACGCAGTTCATCGAGCGTCCGCACTTCCACTTCTATGCGCACCATGTGACCGATATGCTGACGGAGCTGTGTGATCGCCGGCAGAATACCGCCGCAGGCATCAATATGATTATCTTTGAGCATTGCGCCGTCTGAAAGATTGAAGCGGTGATTCTTGCCGCCGCCGCAGCGGACAGCATATTTCTGCATAGCACGGATACCGACCATGCACTTGCGCGTATCGGCGATCGAAGCATTCGTTCCTGCAACGATATCAACGCATCTGCGTGTTTCCGTTGCAATGCCGGAAAGATGCTGCAAGAGATTGAGCGCTGTGCGTTCACCTTTCAGCAAGGTGCGTGTTTTACCGTGCATAACAGCGAGAATATCGCCGTATTTGACCTGATTGCCGTCCTTTGCCTGCGGTGTAAAGGTCACGCCGTCCCCGACCAGAGCAAAGACACGCGCTGCGATATCCATACCGCAGAGAACGCCCGCATCCTTTGCCATGAGATATGCATCGGATTCATGGCTTTCATCGAGCAGAAAATCGGTTGTCACATCCATTCCGGTGATATCCTCGTGCAGCGCACGCAGGATCACCTCATCGACATAAGATTGCAGCAGTTCCATTATAATTGCTCCTCCAGAATTAAGTATGCACAGGTCGCCTGCGATTTTGCCTCCAGATAATCCAGATCCATTTTCCAGTCTTCGCAGGCAATGAGCTGGATCAGCTCCGTTACGCGGTCATAGGCTGCACGCATATGCTCGGTATTCGGAATGACAAAATAGTTTTCCTGCAAAATCCTGCGCAGTTCGGTACGGATACCGTGCGGGATCGGCTCGGTTGCTGTCACGGGTTTGAATTCGCCGTGTTCAAATCGCGGCGTTATGGCATCGGCTTCCCTTGCAATTTCCTCGGCAGCTCTGCGCGAAAAGACGAGTGCTTCGAGCAGACTGTTGCTTGCAAGACGGTTGTTGCCGTGAACGCCTGTGTGTGCGCATTCGCCGCAGGCATACAGGCGGTCTACGCGCGTCTGTGCATTCGCATTGACATCAATGCCGCCCATGAGATAATGCTGACAGGGATAGATCGGAACGGGTTCTTTCGTGAGGTCATAGCCCTGTTCAAGCAGTTTATTATAGATTTTCGGGAATCTTGCCTTGACGGTTTCCGGATCTTCATGTGAAATATCGAGCCAGAAATCCTGCGAACCGGTGCGCTGACTTTCGAGGATGATCGCATGGGATACAACGTCACGCGGTGCAAGTTCCAGACGGTCATCATACCGGTGCATGAAGCGCTCCATATTGCAGTTGCGGAGATATGCGCCCTCACCGCGCACCGCCTCGGAGATCAGGAAGCATTCGCGTGTATGCTTATTATTGAATGCGGTCGGGTGGAACTGGATCAGCGAAAGATTCTTGATACGCGCACCCAATTCATAGGCGATGCGGATGCCGTCACCGGTTGCGATCGCAGAGTTTGTAGTATATTCATAGACACGGCCGATACCGCCTGTCGCCATGATCAGGAAATGGCAGTCTACCGAGGACAATTCGCCCTCACGCAGCAGTTCAACGGAAAAACCGGTTTCGGTTTTCAACGCACGGCTCATGACGGTAAATTCAGAGATCGTCACATTCGGCAGCGTTCCGACCTGTGCCAGCAGGCCGCGGAGAATTTCCGCACCGGTCGAATCGCGGTAATGGAAAATACGTCTGCGGCAGTGACCGCCTTCGAGTGTACGGTCATAGTCACCGTCAGCATTCCGGTCAAATTCCACGCCGTATTCCACAAGCTGTTCGATATCCTGTGCAGCCTCGGAAACAAGGATCTGCAATGTTTTCGGGTTATTCGTAAACGCACCGGCAATACGGGTATCATTGGCATGGAGTTCAATATTATCGCCGGGAGAATTCCACACTCCGGCAATACCGCCCTGTGCAAGTGCGGAATTACAAAGCGTTGCTTCGCGCTTCGCAAGCAGCAGGATACGCAGATGCGAAGGCAGATGCAGTGCGGCATAACAGCCGGCAGCGCCCGCGCCGGCAATGACAACATCATAATTTTGTTCAAGCTCGATCATAGGATCAGCTCCTTTAAAAGTATAGTACCTTTATTATACCACTTTTTGACAAAAAATTCAAGGCAATACTGCACAAAAAAGCCGCCTGATCCACATTCTCTGCGGTTTCAGGCGGCTTGATTCTGTTTCAGTATTCAGGGGGTTACAGCATCTCGGCAATTTCCAGAATTAGACGTTCAGATTTCTCCCAGCCGAGGCACGGATCGGTGATCGACTTGCCATAGCATCCGCCGTCAATTTTCTGTGCGCCGTCTTCGATATAGCTTTCGATCATGAAGCCCTTGACGAGTTTTTTGATATCATTGTTATAGCGGCGCATATTCAGCACTTCCTTGCAGATACGCGGCTGTTCCAGCGGATTCTTGCCGGAATTTGCATGGTTTGTATCAATGATCGCGGCAGGATTTGCAAAGTCGCCGGCGGCATAGAGCGAAGCCAGCATTGCGATATCCTCATAGTGATAGTTCGGGAGCGACTGCCCGTGCTTATTGAGATAGCCGCGCAGGATCGCGTGTGCATAGGGATTACCCTTGGAATGCACCGCCCATCCGCGGTAAATGAAGGAATGCCCCTGCTGTGCGGCGGTGATCGCATTCATCATGACCGAAAGATCACCTGCCGTCGGATTTTTCATGCCAACGGGGATATCCAGACCGCTGGATACGAGCCGATGCTCCTGATTTTCCACAGAACGCGCACCGACCGCAACATACGCAAGCAGATCATCGAGATACCTGTGATTATCGGGATAGAGCATCTCATCGGCACAGGAAAAACCGGTTTCCTTGAGCGCACGCATATGCAGTTCGCGTGTTGCGATAATGCCCTTGAATACATCGGGCTTTGCATTCGGATCGGGCTGATGCAGAAGTCCCTTATAGCCTGCACCGGTCGTGCGCGGCTTATTGGTATAGATGCGCGGAATAATAAATATCTCATCCTTGACCTGTTCCTGCACCTTCCGCAGACGGGAAATATAATCGAGAACAGAATCAGGGTTATCCGCAGAACACGGTCCGATGATCAGCAGCAGTCTGTCATCCTTTCCGGAAAAAATATCAAAGATCTCTGCGGCACGCTGCTTGACGATCGCTGCCATTTCAGGTGTCACAGGGTACATTTCCTTCGTTTCCTTCGGAATAGTCAGTTTCCGTTCAAAATCAAGATTCATCATTGCTGTATTTCCTCCGTTCTATTGAAATGCCGGCTGCTTGCTCAGCCTTATTATGTACCAATATACAGTATACATCCTTTTTTCCGGATTGTCAATAGTTTCATGCATAAAAGCGTTAAATTGATAAAATTTGAAGAAATGCCTGCCGGATTTCAATGCAATCTGCTGTTCTCCGGCAGGACATATCTGGAATCATACGTCAATACAACACACACTTTGAATGATTACTGTGAAACAGTCTGCTTCATGGTCTTAACGAGTGCGCCGACAGCAGTTTCGGCATCGTTTTCATGCTTTCCGATCTCCTCAACGACCGCAGATACAGCGATCACGCCGTCCGCATTCTTTGCTATTGCAGCAGTCTGCGCCGGATCAAATGCGTCAAATCCAGCCACGCACGGAATATCCGTATATGCGCGAATCTTCGCAGTCAGCGCACCGAGCTTGTCAGGATCGGAAACAACATAGAGAAAGCCCTCTGCATCTTTTGCA